>JBBIPD010000107.1:0-8945 GCA_037443025.1 Chloroflexota bacterium | reverse complement strand
GCTTTATTGTTTTTCCCCCACCTGGATACGCCTGCTTGACAACAGCCGCGGTTTGGGTTTCAAACAGGAATGGCATCTGAAATGAACACCCCTCCCCCAGAGAGAGATCTGTCAAAAGCGGCTTTGCGCGGCGAGCCATCCTATATATGGAGAGAGGGACAGGATCGTCGCCTGGCAATGATTGTCAGAGCCGGCAAGGACGAGCTTAAGGGGATAGTTCTCGACAACGGCTGCGGCGTCGGCATGTACGTGCAACACCTGTCGCCTCTGGCAGGCAAAGTGTACGGGTTGGAATACGAATTCGATAGGGCGCGCGAAGCCCATCTGTCCTCCGAAAGGATCGTGAACGCCGCCGGAGAAGCCCTACCGCTCCCCAATAACTCGGTTGATCTGATACTGAGCCACGAAGTGCTGGAACACGTTCAGGATGATCGTCAGGTGGTGGCAGAAATGGTTCGCGTCCTGCGCCCTTCTGGACGGATAGTGATTTTTGCACCCAATCGGGGCTATCCCTTCGAGACACACGGCATCTACTGGCGCGGGCGCTACCACTTTGGCAATATCCCCCTCGTAAATTATCTGCCGCGCCCCTGGCGTAATCGGCTGGCGCCGCATGTGCGGGTTTACACCCGAAAGGATATGCTCAACCTGTTCAAAGGCTTGCCGGTGAGAATCGTGGAGCACACCGTCATCTTCGGGGCTTACGACAATATCATCGCCCGCCATCCTGCTTTGGGCAGGCGACTGCGGGCGATGTTGCAATGGTTGGAAAGCTCCCCGTTACGCGTTTTTGGTTTATCCCACTTCCTGGTTGTCGAGAAATATCGCCCGACGAAGGGGTAACGCTCTATCCCGGCTGGCGAAAATCGTGAATGCCCTCCCGATAAAGCCAGCGACGTGAGCAGGCTGGACACACTTTCGCTTGAGTCGCTTCTTCCAGGGGGAAATGCCCGCACTCCGGACAGCAGAAGAATGTATCTGGCGAGGCAAGGGGGCTATCTCCCACCGCCCGGGCTTTTACAAAAACGCTGGGCGAGAGTTGCCACCAATCTCCCGTCAACTGCGCCAGCGAATCCAGGGCAACCAGTAGCGAGAGGGGAACCAGGCGTTTTAAGCGCTCCATCCGAAAGTGAGAAACGGTCAACTGGCGCTCGACATCGAATCCAGCCGTCTGCAGCCATCCCCGCACCGCTCGTGGATGAAAATCAAAATTCAACGGCGCAAACTCTACCGGATCAGGCGTGAACGGACTCCACGACTGCCGTCGCAACCAGTAGCGCAGGATTGCTTTCAGATTCTGCTTATTGGCGAATTCGAGGATAAATATCCCGCCTGGCTGCAGCACCCGACGCGCCTGGCGCAACGCCAGGGGCGCGTCTGCCATGTGATGCAGCGTTCGAATCATTGTAGCCGCGTCAAATAAACCCGGTACAAAGGGCAACCGGTAGGCGTCGGCTGCCACGTAAAGATATCGTTCCGTGTCTCCCAGCCTTGCTTGCGCCTGTTGTAGTTGGGTATAGGAATAATCGAGCAGCACCACCCGCTGATATCCCCGGTAGCGCGGTGTGTTACGCCCCGCCCCTGCGCCTATCTCCAGCAGCAGACCCCCTTCCGCCGGGAGCAAGCGACGCAAGGCAACTGCCTCAACCCGGTCTTCGTAGGCGCGTCCACCCTGCTCCCAGAAGCTGGTCTGATAATCTGATCCATCATAATTGCATATCGGAGGGCGCTCGGTTTGCATGGCAACAACGAAATGATACCCCGTTTTTGTGAACCTGGAGAGACAAAACCATCAAGGCGTTGAGATCAATTTCTCTCGCCCTGATGGTTTTGGTAAACAGTCCCTTGCCGGGCGCGGTAAACGCCCTCAACCCGGATAGGCTAATTCGGACTGGGGTGCCCTGGACTCCAGATTCAGTTTGCTCCCATTGTATCCCCGACCGACGCCGCGGTACACGAAGCCGAATTGTTTCATAACGACCGGATCGTAAATATTCCGCCCATCAAACAACACCGGCGTCCGCATCAGCTCCCGAATGCGCGGGAAATCCAGTTGCTTGAACTCGTTCCATTCCGTAACAACGATCAGCGCGTCGCACCCCTCGGATAGAGAATACGGGTCGGGGTACATCTCAACCTTTGGCATCAACGGGCGAGCAGCATCCATCGCCACAGGATCATAAGCCCGCACGGTAGCGCCTGCCGCAAGCAACCCATTTGAGATGGTAATTGAGGGCGCATCGCGCATATCGTCTGTATTGGGTTTGAAAGACAAGCCCAACATCCCAATCACTTTGCCCGAGAGACCGCCGAGCATCTCCGCCAGGCGGTTGACAGCCATCGGGCGACGATCGTCATTGATTTCCATGACCGCGTGCAAAAGCTGAGGATGGCGACCCTTTTCCGCCGCCATATACGCCAGCGCCTTCACATCCTTGGGGAAGCACGATCCACCATAACCCAGACCCGCGTCCAGGAACGCCGGTCCAATCCGTTTATCGTACCCCATGCCAGCCGCCACCTCTTTGACATCCGCGCCAAGCGCTTCGCAGATGTTGGCGATTTCGTTGATGAAGGATATTTTGGTCGCCAGAAAAGCGTTGGAGGCGTATTTGATCATCTCGGCGGTGCGCAAATCGGTGATGACGATCGGCGCTCGGAGGGGCAGGTGCAACTGGGCGACTTTCTCAGCCGCCTCAGGGTCCAGAGACCCAAGCACGGTGCGGTATGGCTGCATGAAATCGCTAATTGCCGATCCCTCCCGTAAAAATTCGGGGCAAGAGACCACCGAGAACGGAATCGGCTCCTTCTGGTGGTTACGGATGATATCCGCCACCCAGTCGCCCGTCCCGACAGGCACAGTGGATTTGTTGACCACGATCAGCGGGGCGCGCATGGTTTCAGCAATCGAGCGCGCCGCAGCCGCCACATAGCGCAGGTCGGCTTCGCCGTCCACGCCTGAGGGCGTCCCCACCGCGATGAAGACAAACTCGCTGCCATCCAACCCTTCGTCATACGAGGTGGTGAACGACAGCCTTCCGGCGCGCACATTCCGCTCGATTAATTCCTTCAGCCCCGGCTCATAAATGGGCATTTCACCGCGCTTAAGCCCTTCAATCTTGCTCTCGATGATGTCCAGGGCAATCACCCGATTGCCCAAATCGGCAAAACAGGCGGCAGTGACAATACCAACATATCCAACGCCGATCACGCATATCTGCTTCATAAATGGAAATCCTCCTAAAATGGATGCGTTTGATTCACGTAACTCTGTGTTATTTGTTGCTGGTCATTGGTTGTTCTCGAAATATAACCCCTGGGATAAACCGAGACCGGTATGCTTTTGGTGCTGATAAAGTTGCGTGCGCCAATCTTACCATAAACTATCCCGATTGAAGTCGGTCAGAGCTTACAATTGCTTGACAATTCTTACCGGTGTCAACATCAAAGGTGGGTTTTGTTCAAATTGTCACAACTTTGCGACAACCGTCATCCCTCATCAGTGACCTCTGTCACTTGTGAATTGGCTAAAATATGTCTAAAATATCACTGATAAATTTTATCCGTAAGACCAAAAAGGGAGCATTAAGCCATGCAAATTACACGTCAGGCAGATTACGCAGTTCGAGCGGTGCTTTATCTCGCCCAACTCGGTCCAGATCAACGCGCGGCGACCAGCCAGATTGCCCAGGAACAACGCATTCCGCCCTCGTTCCTGGCGAAAATTGTCTCTCAACTTTCGGTTGCGGGCATCTTACAGACTTCCCGCGGCGCCCGCGGAGGCGTTTCTCTCGCCCGCTCCCCTGAACAGATTTCGATCCTTGAAGTCGTTGAAGCCATTGACGGTCCAATCCTGCTGAACGAATGCGTTGCCGACAGCGGCAGTTCCTGCCCGTTTGGAGAGACCTGCCCCATGCAACCGGTGTGGTGCGATGCCCAATACGAGCTGGTCAGGCGCCTGAAGAGCACGAATTTCGACAAATTCCTCAGGAAAGACTCCGCACTGGCTGTCGCTGCGGATTAAAACAGACCCATCATCTTTGCTCCTGTCCATAGACCGCCTTGATCTTAATCGCCAGTTCTCATGACATATCTCAGGCGGTTTCCTGGGTTAAATCATTAATTTTTCAGGCAATCCACATCGGGCAAGCGCAAATCACAAGGCTTTAATTCAATCTGCCCAAAAATTGAAATATTTGCCTTCTCATCCCCTTCCAGCGTATAATCAAAGTGGAAGGGGATTTCTCTTAATTTGGTAAGGAGGTTGTCCATGTCTCACCCACGTGTTGTCCGCGCCCCGCGTGGAACGCAGCTCACCTGCAAGTCCTGGTTGATCGAAGCCGCATACCGCATGATTCAGAACAATCTGGATCCCGAAGTGGCAGAGCGCCCTCAAGATTTGGTGGTATATGGCGGCAGAGGGCAGGCTGCTCGCAACTGGGAAGCCTTTGACGCCATACTGGAGGCGCTGCGGGGTATGGAAAACGATGAGACTCTGCTGGTGCAATCTGGGAAGCCGGTCGTCATCTTCAAAACCCACCCGGACGCGCCGCGAGTGCTGATTGCCAACTCGAATCTGGTGCCGCACTGGGCAACCCAGGAACACTTCGACCAACTGGTTGCCCGCGGTTTGATGATGTTCGGACAAATGACCGCGGGTTCATGGATTTACATTGGCACCCAGGGCATTTTGCAAGGCACCTACGAAACCCTGGGCTCATTAGTCCGCCAGCGCGGCTGGAAATCCCTCAAAGGGAAATTCGTCCTTACCGCTGGCTTGGGAGGGATGGGCGGCGCTCAACCCCTGGCAATTACCATGAACGAAGGGGTGGGATTGATCGTAGAGGTGGACCCGGCGCGCGCCCAACGCCGGCATGAAATCGGTTACGTGGATGTGGTCGTAGACACCCTGGAAGAAGCGATGACCCTGGTCGAGGAGGCGCGTGAAAGAGAGGAGCCGAAATCCATCGGGCTGATTGGCAATGCGGCTGAAATTTATCCCGAACTTGTCCTGCGAGGCGTTGTCCCCGATGTCGTCACCGATCAAACCCCCGCCCACGATGTCTTGATGTATGTCCCTGCCGGATTAAGCGTCACCGAGGCGGATACCTTGCGCGTCCGCGATCCGGGGCGCTATGCGCGCCTGTCCATGCAATCCATGGCGCGGCATGTCGAAGCCATGTTGGAATTCCAGCGCCGCGGCGCCGAGGTGTTCGATTATGGCAACAACCTGCGTCAGCGCGCCTATGACGAGGGCGTCAAAGATGCATTCAATTTCCCCGGCTTTGTCCCAGCCTATATACGCCCCCTCTTCTGTGAAGGCAAAGGTCCTTTTCGTTGGGTGGCGCTCTCCGGAGACCCCGAAGACATCTACGCCACCGACGAAGCTGTGATGGAGCTCTTCCCCAACGACGAGCATCTGCACCGCTGGTTGAAAATGGCTCGCCAGAAAATCCCCTTCCAGGGGTTGCCGGCGCGCATCTGCTGGTTGGGCTATGGAGAACGCAGCCAGGCTGGCTTAGCCTTCAACAACCTGGTGGCTGAGGGCGTCGTCAAAGCGCCCATCGTCATCGGTCGCGATCATCTGGACGCCGGCTCTGTCGCCTCGCCCAATCGCGAGACCGAAGGCATGCTGGACGGCAGCGACGCCGTGAGCGATTGGGCAATCCTAAACGCCCTGATCAACGCCGTGGGCGGAGCCACATGGGTCTCTTTTCATCATGGCGGCGGGGTAGGCATCGGTTTCAGCCAGCACGCGGGGCAGGTCATCGTCGCCGATGGCACCCCCGAGGCAGCCGCCCGTCTGGAACGCGTCTTGACCACCGATCCGGGGATGGGCATCGTTCGGCACGCCGACGCCGGTTATGAGCTGGCAATCGAAGCCGCTAAACGCCATCAAATCAAGATGCCAATGCTAAAATAAGCATGGTCTGTGAGGATTGGTTTCTCTCAGACAAGGAGGTTAGCCATGTTCAAAAACATCTTGCTCGCGGTAGATGGTTCTGAACATTCACTAAGAGCAGCTCGCCTGGCTGGCGAAATGGCTCGGCTGACCAATGCCAATTTATGGGTTATCACATCTTTCGATCCAATCCCGACCTATCTTGGTGAGCCAAATTTAAGCCAGGTGATCGCTGCCAGGACTCGAGAAGCGGAATCAACCCTGAACGCCGCCTTGGTGGAGGTGGGTCAGGTGCCGGGTGAACTGAAAACCGAGGTGTTGGAAGGTCCTCCGGCAGAAGCAATCCTGAAGGTAGCCGCTGTTCGTGAGATTGACCTGATTGTGATGGGAACGCGCGGTCTGGGTCGCCTGGCGGGAGCTTTGCTCGGCAGCCAAAGCCAAAAAGTCGTATCGCATGCCGGTTGCCCCGTCCTGCTGGCGCGCTAAGGCGCGCCCCCCTCAGCCAGCCTGATGGCAATCGCCTCAGCCAGAGTCAGATCTTCGGGTGTATTGACATTGTGGAACGCCAGCCGATGGGGATCATGCACTGCCGCCTCTTCGGATGAGACTAGGCGAAGCCTTACCTGATTGAACCAGGCGTCCACCCGCCATTTATCTTCCCGGATGGCTTTCTCAATCGCTGGCAGGCATTTTGCCTTGCGATACACAGCATGGAAGGGTTCGGTGCCAGAGGAGGTGAGCGGAATCGCCGCATCGTACTCATCTCCCAAGAGAAGATCACGCTCGAACGCCAGCAATTCAGAGCTGACGAAGGGCATGTCGCAAGCCACCACTGCCACCAGCGGCTGGTTGGCGGCGCTCAAAGCGGTGTAAAGACCTCCCAAAGCCCCCCGCCCAGGTATCAGGTCGGGATAGAGCGCGAGACCCAGATAGGCATATTCTTGAGGGTGGTTGGTCGTGATGAGCACCTCATCCGCCAGGTGAGAAACGCGCTCAATCACCCGCTCGATCATCGCCTTGCCCAGAAAGGGGAGCAGCGCCTTATCCTGCCCCATCCGCCGGGACTCGCCTCCCGCTTGAATCGCTACCGTCAGCATAAATTTGATTATAATGCGAATAAACTTATCGGTAGTTTGTTCAATCAGGTAAGATCGGATTGAAATCCGAGGAGAGCGATCTATGACAACGGTTGCGGATATACTGGATCAGTTAACAATCGAGGGTGAACTGTACGAGACATTGGAAGACAGCGCGGTGCGCTGCTATGCCTGCGGACACCGCTGCCTGATTCGCGAAGGACGCCGCGGCATCTGCAAGGTTCGCTTCAACCGGGAGGGCAAATTGCGCGTACCCTGGGGCTATGTAGCCGCCCTGCAGGTTGACCCAATCGAGAAAAAGCCCTTCAATCACGTCCTGCCCGGCAGCGACGCCCTCACCTTTGGCATGTTGGGCTGCGATTTTCACTGTGATTACTGCCAGAATTATCTCACCTCTCAAACCCTGCGCGACCCGGACTCGGATATCGCCATTCACTCCGTGCGGCGGGTTTCCCCGGAACAACTGGTAGATTACGCCTTACGCTCTGGCGCCAGCGTCATCGCGTCCTCTTACAATGAACCCCTGATCACTTCTGAGTGGGCTGTTGGGATTTTCCGCCTGGCAGTTGCC
Organism: Chloroflexota bacterium; assembly: GCA_037443025.1. Lineage (GTDB taxonomy): Bacteria > Chloroflexota > Anaerolineae > Anaerolineales > UBA4823 > JAQBDA01. The sequence continues at coordinate 1,375 of JBBIPD010000107.1, read as the reverse complement.
GCCGGATTGAAGTGCGTTTATATCTCCAACGGCAACGCCTCCCCTGAGGTATTGAATTATCTGCGTCCATACCTGGTGGGTTACAAAATCGACCTCAAAACGATGCAGGATCGCCATTATCGTCAGTTGGGAGGCGTGCTTAAGAATGTGTTGGACAGCATTCGCCTGGCGCATGAATTGGGTCTATGGGTCGAAGTGGTCACCCTGGTCGTGCCGGGTTTCAACGATAGCACCGAAGAGCTGATGGAAGCAGCTCGTTTTATCGCCTCCGTCTCGCCGGACATTCCCTGGCATGTGACTGCCTTCCATCCGGATTACAAAATGATAAATACGCCACGCACGCCTGCCTCCACCCTGTTACGCGCCGCAGAGATCGGTCAGGAAGCCGGTTTAAAATTCGTCTATGCCGGCAACCTGCCGGGCAGGGTGAACGAATATGAAAATACCTACTGCCCCAGGTGTGGTAATCTGGTCATCGAGCGTTACGGATTTTCGCTACAGCGCTATCTACTGACCGCCGAAGGAACCTGCCCTAAATGTAACTCGCCTGTCCCGGGCGTTTGGACCGATCAGCCCCAAAAGGTCCGCATCGGGGGCATTGGCATGCCCCGACCAGTGCGCCTGTGATATTCGTTGGCTCACAGCGCTGCCGGGCAGGGGCTTGATAGGCAACCCACCCGCCTTCCGGCGTCATCGCCGCACCTGCGCCCGCACCACAAAACGGTCCACCGCGCCGAAGCGATACTTGTACTCCTCATCGCCGCGCATAAAATCGAAAGCCTGGCGTTTGTGGTCGTTTGCCCATTCCAGCAAGTAGCCCAGCAATACCCAACCCGGCGAATAATAACCAAATTGGTGATCCAACCCGGAGTTATAGACCCAGATGTGGTTCCCATAATCAAAATTGAGGTAGCCAGCCGCTTTCTTCCCGTCAATCTCCAGAAAGGCGAGCTGCAACCAGTTTTCCCTGAAGGCAGCGTGCACCACCGAACGCATCTGGGTGCGCATCAAATCGGTCAGGAAGGCTCGTTTTTCTTCGTCCTGCCCCATTAAGTGCAGAAACCCGTCTATCTCGGACTCTAGTGTCGCCTCATCTTGCACAATATACCAGCGCACAGGCACATCGGCGTTTTCTACCCGGCGAATTTTGCGTCGAATCTCATCGCGCTGTTTCTTATCAATCCCGGCGAGGTAGGTCACCCAGTCTCCCGCCAGAGGGATGTAAGGGCAGTGTTGCAGTTTTTGTTGTTGATATGTCCAGCCCAATCTCCCCGCCGCAGCAGATAGAACAGGCAGGGTAGGGGAATCCTCAAGAATATTGTACAAATCTAAAACCTGACAATTCGGGACGTCTGATTCGGTCTAACGAGATAAA
>JBBIPD010000106.1:0-8951 GCA_037443025.1 Chloroflexota bacterium | reverse complement strand
GCGGAACATAGGCGACCCGGCTGCGGACCTTCCGGTAAGGCTGACCGAAGAACGCCACGCTGCCGGAGGCCCGCGGAACGAGATCGAGCACGGCTTTGAGCAGCGTACTCTTTCCCGCTCCGTTGGGCCCGACGACCGCCACCAGCTTTGTCCTCAGCCTGCAATCTGGCGACGAGTCCTATCTGGGGTTTGGGGCGCAGATGAATTCATCCCGCGGGCTGGACTCACCCGGGGCTGGCGGGTCGAGCCGCTCGCCCCTTCTGGGGATTATCGGAGGCGCCTTTTTGCTGGCAAGCCTCTTTCTGGCGCTGTTTGGCGCCCGATTGCTGCGCGGCAGATAAATCAGCCCGATTTTGTTTTAAGCACAGCCTGGTAAGTCGAATACAACGCGTTTTTGAAAGCCTCCGGATTCCAGCGGGCGGCGCGCTGCCTGCCGGCTTGCGCCAGCGCTTGCCCAAATTGCTCCTCCACAATGACAGTGATCAAAGCCGCCCCCAGAGCACGGGGGTCATCCTGCGGCGCCAGGTAAGCTGCCGCGCCTGCCAGCGCATCTGAGGCAGGATTTTCCGCGGCTACCAGCGGTTTGCCATACGCCAGGGCTAAACGGGCGCAGCCTCCCCAGGGCGCTAAAGGCGCGGGATGAAAAACCGCGGCGCAGTTCTGATAAAGGGGGGAGATGAGATTTGGATGAATTGGCGGGAGAGGGCGCAGGGTGTCCTTCAAATCCGTCTCCGCCAGGAGCGCCATCAGATGATTCTGAGCCTCAGGGGTCATCCCCACCAGGAGCAAGGGGTAATCCCTGCCGATGGGTGCGGCAGCCCAGCTCCAGGCGTCCAGCAGGCGATGCAGCGCATTTTTCCCGTACGGACCATGGTAGAGAATGTAAGTCTCGGGCAGATTCAACGCTTTTAGCTGAGGATTCTGTCTGGCGGCGATGATATCCTCTGCGGGGAACGGCTCTGGGGGCAGACGAAACACCCCCGTCTCTCCCCCCGGCGCACTCTCACCCGGATAATCTTCCGGCAAAAATAATCCACTTAAGCGCGACATTCCTCCACTTGCCAGCGCCAGCCTGAGACGAGAAATAAAACCGCCGGGAGGCTCATGAGAGGGGAACTCCGCCGGGCTTACCACGGCAACTGAACGGCTGAAAAGCGGCGGATTGGCTGTCGTCAGGTGGAGCAGGTCCACCTCAAGCGATAGCGCAAGGCGCGGCAGACTGCGTTGCTCCCAGGCAAGCCTGCCCCGAATCGTATCAGGCGTGGGCAGGAGGTGGGCAATTGCCTCGCCCGGCAGCCAGTCTGGAGGCGCTTCGGGCGATGCAACGATCGCTTCCACCTCAGGATGGCGCTGGAGGAGCAACGTGAGCAGATGCAGCGCAGCCGGGCTGTTGGGCTGGCGGACAAGCGACCAGCCGTCGTACAGGACTCGGATCATTGGACGATACGATGGACGATGCAGCGTACTTCAGGCATTTCCTGCCCCAGACTCGTTCTGACGCTTCTCAAGCTTTGCCGCCACCCGGCGCAGGAAGCGCGCCTCGTCAATCACCACCCGCTGGTGCTGACCTGCGCCAATCTGCTCCTCGCCATCCCAGGCTTCCACCTTAAAATTGACCTTACCGCCATCGAGAGACAATATCTCGCCGCGGACTCTGACCAGGCTGCCCACCGGCGAAGGCGCCAGATGCTGCACATCCACCCGCACTCCCACGCTGGAGTATCCCTGGGGCAAATGCTCGGCAAGCAATCTCTGACAGACGCGCTCCATGAAACCGATCATCCACGGCGTGGCTAAGACGCGCACCGAGCCGCTGCCCACGTGAAGCGCGCTGTGCCTTTCTTCCACCAAAAAGACCTCTTCTTTGCTCATTCCAGCTTTGATGATTTGATCCAATTCCATTGCTCCTCCAGATTTTCAGCTTTCTCAAGCGGTGCTCCACCAGTCTGACCCCTCGCGCAGCCCCATGCCCTCCAGTCGCTGGCGGATAAGCTGTCTGGCGCCACGCGATCCCACCGCTGCCAAAAGCGCCGGATTTTTATAACATTTCCATAAGCCGGGCAACGCTTCTGGGGATAAGATGGGCAAACCGCGGCGGGTGCGCCCAATCTTCGCCGGGTCAATATCCACGAAGGCTACCAGGGGTATTCTCTGGCGCGCCAGGTGCTTGCTCAGACGGCGCCCCATCATCCCCGCCCCCCAGATGATCACCCCATCCCGCCCAGACAGCGGACCTCGGCTCAGGTAATGCGCCTTGGCGCGGATGAAGTTCTCCACAGAATAACGGGAGTCGGTGCGGGTCAGCCTGCCGGGGCTTTCGCGCCAGCTTAATAACACCCGGTTGAGCTTGGCGAAACGCGCCCCGTTCAGATACATCCGCAACCATAAATCGTAATCCTCCGCCCAACCATGCTCCTGGTAGCCGCCGAGTTTTTCCAGCCAGGTTCTCCGCAGCATCACGCTCGGATGGGCAAAGGGGCTTTCAACAAAAATCTCCCGCCGAATCTCCTCATCTCTGACCAGCGAATTGAGCCACTCGAGATACACCCGAAACCCCTCCCGAACCTGCTCAGGCGGGTAACCTTCAACCAGACAACTGACCAACGCCACATCCGGGTTGGCTTCCAGATAGCCAGCCTGGCATTCCAGACGCTGTGGGTGAGCCAGGTCGTCGCAGTCCATCCGGGCGATATAGTCGGCGCGGCAATGCTTCAACCCAAGATTCAGGGCAGCGATGATGCCGGTATGAGGTTGGGTGTATATCTGCATCCGTTCATCGCTGCGCGCCCACTCCCGCAAGATGGCGGGCGTGGCATCGCTGGAGCCATCGTCAACCAGGATGACCTCGAAATCCTGCAGGGTCTGGGAGACAATGCTTTCCAACGCCGAATTGAGCGTCGAAGCGACGTTGTAACAGGGGATCAATAGCGAGACAATGGGCTTGGCAGACATACAGGCTGAGGGGGAGAAGTGGATATTGATTATAGCATGCTGCGGATATAAAATAGGGGGAGGAGGGCACAAGAGCGATACTCTGATTATTCGGAATGACATAAACCCCAGAAAGGATTTACAGAGCATAATTTGTCTTATACCCTTCATAGATGGGCTTAAAACTTGCACCAGTACAATCTGGTGAAGTTTGTGCTATAAATATATTGATGTCACCCTATATACACGTCTCTTACCACATGAGAAATGGAGGTCAGCCATGAGACGCATCAGCCAATTGTTCATTGTCCTCGCCTTGCTTTTATCCAGCCTGGGGGTTGTGCCTGCGGCGGCTGTTCAAGTGCCGCCTCAGCCGCCAGGGACGCACCTGTTTATGCCTCTGATCCGGCTTGACCCCACCTACTCGGTGAGTGGAAAGGTTACGGATAGTGAGGGGAAGCCAGTGTCGGGGGTTAAGATCGTCGCCCAGGACGGGCGGAGCGTCTTGACCGACGCCAGCGGCGCTTATACGATGCCTGGTTTGGCGGCTGGCAGCAGCGCCCTGGCGCCAGCGAAGAGCGGCTTGGTTTTCTCCCCCGCCCTAAGCCAGGTGAAACTGCCGGGGGCAAGCAGCCCACAAGATTTCAAGGCTTACCAGCAGTGTCCCAATTTCATCATCAACGAGAGCTTTGAGACCGACGACGCCTGGCAACTGCCGATCACCGAGTTCACCGCAGCCTACACCACCGCCGCAGCCCACACCGGCTCGCGCTCGGCGCGCACCGGAATCACCAGCCTGGCGCAGAACAAGTACAGCTACTCCTCTGTTCGCCAGCCAATCAGGATTCCAGCCGGCACCACCAGCGCCATCCTGCGCCTGTGGCTTTACCCCATCAGCAGCGATACCAGCGCCCTGGCAATGCCCTCCAAACCTCTTGGGGTAGAGATGGACAGCGAGGCGTTGGGCAGCGACGGGCAGTATGTCCTGGTAACCAATACCGAAGGCGACCCGTATAACCCAGATACCGGGGAACTGCTCGAAATGCTGCTATGGATGCGCAGCAACGATCAGCAATGGGGTCTTTACGAGTTCAACCTGACCAAGTACGCCAGCGCCACCCAGGATGTCTGGATTAAGGTCCAGGCAGGTACCTATAACGACGGCGTGGGCGGCGTGACCGCCATGTATGTGGACGACGTCACCCTGGAACTGTGCGGCGCGGGCGCCGCGCCGCCTGCCCCGGCGCCAATCCCGGCTGGCTGCAGCAATGCCTTCGTCAACAGCGATTTTGAACTGGCTGATCGCGGCTGGAGCATCCCGGTGACGGCGTTCTCCGCTCGCTATTCCTGGACGCAGGCGCACAGCGGCAATCAATCCATGCGCACCGGCATCGTGGATGCCGCCAAGAACATCTACAGCTACTCCGACGCCTGGCAGCTCGGCTATATCCCCAAAGACGCCACCAGCGCCACCCTGAACATGTGGATTTATCCCAACAGCACCCAGGTCCTGGCAGGGAACACGACCACCGCCAAGGAGATGCTCCCCCCAGAACCTCAGGCTGGCGAGAAATTCGGCGATGCAGCGCTGGCGGGCGATATGCAGTATGTGCTCTTGCTCGACCAGTACGGGAACATCATCAAGACCCTGTGGTGGGAACGTTGGAATTACAACGTCTGGATTCCGCTCAGCTTTGATTTGACCGCATACGCCGGGAGGAACGTGCGCATCCAGTTCGGCACCTACAACGACGGCTATGACGGCATCACCGCCATGTATGTGGACGACGCCACACTGGATATCTGCACCGGCGGAGCCGCCCCAGGACCTACCCCCACCCCCGCCCCAACTGCAACCCCCGCCCCAACCGCCACGCCGCCCCCCACACCGGTGCCGGGCGTGTGCAATGAGGGTTTCCTGAACAACAGCTTCGAAAGCGACACCCCCTGGGGCATCCCGGTGACCGTCTTCTCACCCGGCTATTCAACCGAGCAGGCGCATACCGGCTTGCGCTCCATGCGCAACGGCATCCCATACTACGTCCACGACCGTTACAGCTACTCCGATGCTTACCAGGTCGCCAGCATTCCGCTTACGGTGCGAACATCCAAAGTGGGTATGTGGATTTATCCCATCAGCGGCGAACTGGCGACCGCCCAGTCCGCAGAGCGCCCGACCGCGGCGCTGCTCAGCACGGAGGCTACCGGAGGCGATGTCCAGTATGTGCTTGTGCTTGACCGTTACGGAAACTGGATTGACACCCTGATGTGGCAGCGCAAAAACAGCCAGACCTGGGGCTACAAGGAGTTCGACGTCTCCAAGTGGATCGGCACCACCATCCGGCTGCAGTTCGGCGTATATAACAACGGCTACGGCGGAGCGACATCCATGTACGTGGACGACGCCTCGCTCCAGCTCTGCCCGTAAAGGCTTTGCGTAACAAACCGACGGAGGTGGTCGGGCAGGAACATACCCGACCACCTCTGCTTTTCTTGTTTCTATTCCAATAGGCGTCCCGCCAGGGATATTTCACACTCGCGTTGCAACAAGGGCAGAAGCTGCGACGGCGTATCAGGTAACGGATGGCTTTCAACCATCAGGTTTCCCTGCCCATCCAGGCGGGTGATGAAATTAACTTTCAGCCCAGGATCGAGAGCAGGGTAATCATAGCGCTGGTGGGCGCCGCGGCTCTCGCGCCTCTCCCGGGCTGAGAGCACCGTCGCCTCAGCCACCACCAGCGAAGCGCGCAGGTCCAGGGCAATGGCGAGGTCTTTATAGCCCTCCGAGCTGGGACGTACATCCACCGCCCCCAGCATAGACTTAATCTCAGCGATTTTCTCCAGACCTCGCTCCAAACGCTCCTCACTGCGCACCACGCCGCAATTCTCCCACATAGAATTCCGCAGCGCGCGCTGTAATGGGCGGGCAAGCTCCTTGCCTTCATGAATCAGGCTATCCAAATCCTGGTGCGCCTCCTGGATTGCGCGCTGCGAGCGCAGTTGGCTGCGCAGGGATTGGGAGTGAAGGGCGGCTTGCTCCCCTGCCCGCCTGCCAAAGACAACCGTCTCAGCCAGCGAGTTGCCTCCCAGGCGGTTGGCGCCATGCAGCCCGCTGGTCACTTCCCCCGCCGCATATAAACCACTGACTGCAGTCGCCGTGGTTTCTGGATCCACCACCACGCCGCCCATCGAATAATGCGAGGTAGGAGCAACTTCCATGGGCTGCATAGAGATATCCAGCATCTGCGCTTCCAGAAACTGGCGATACATCCGGGGTAATTTCTGCAGGATGAAATCCTTGCTGCGATGGCTGATGTCCAGGTAGACCCCGCCGTTGTTTGTGCCGCGACCCTGGATGATTTCGGTATAGACTGCCAGGGCGACCCGGTCGCGGGTGGAAAGCTCCATCCTCTGTGGATCGTAACGGCTCATAAAACGTTCCCCGTCTTTATTCAGCAGAATCCCGCCCTCGCCACGCACCGCCTCAGTAACCAGGGTGCCAGCCCAATCCTCGGGCGTGACCATCCCCGTGGGGTGAAACTGCACCAGTTCCATATCCGCCAGGGCTGCGCCAGCCAGTAACGCCAGATACATCCCATCGCCGGTGTTCTCGTCTCGGCGGGATGAACTCCGCCGCCACAGGCGGGTATGCCCTCCGGCAGCCAGGACGACCGCATCCGCCAGGTACACAGTGCGCTCGCCAGTGTGGATATCGAAGCCAAACGCCCCGAAGCAGACGCCGTCTTCTACCAACAGACGCGAGATGTACTGATGCTCCAGAATCGGGATACCCAATTCGGCGGCTTTATTGTCCAGGGTGTACATGATTTCCCTGCCGGTGTAATCGCCGGCATAGCATGTGCGCCGATAGGTATGGGCGCCAAAAAAGCGCTGATCGAGCCTGCCTTCCGGCGTGCGGGCGAATTTGCATCCCCAATCTGCCAGCTCCACGACAGCCGCCGGCGCCTCCTGGGTCATGATCTCCACCATCCGTGGGTTTGCCAGATAATAAGCTTCCTGCAGGGTGTCCGCAAAGTGCTGCTGCCAGCTATCCTCTGGGTCGCGGCTGCCCAGAGCAGCGTTGATTCCGCCCGCCGCCAGCACAGTGTGGGCGTCTTTGCGCATCCGCTTGCCCACAACCACCACCTCAACCCCCGCCTGGTATGCAGCTATCGCCGCCCGCAGACCCGCTGCTCCAGATCCAATCACCAAGACATTCGATACGATTGTGCGATTTCCTTTGTTCATCTCAACACCTGTAAGCATGTATATAATTTGTCAATATATTACCACAAATGAGAGCCTCTTTTGCGGGATTAATCCCTTATTAATTATGCAATATATTGACAATATATTCACATTAGGCTAAAATACCTTTGCGGAATTTACTAAATTTGGAGGTAAAAAATGGCTTACGTTGTAATTGCGCTGATTGTTATTTCTGGTTTGGCTTATGTCCTGCTCCCCCGCGAGCCAGAAGTCGCACCGGTTCCGGTTGAACGCAGAGTCGGGCGGCAGAGACAACTATGATTTGTGTAGATTATCTACGAGAAGCTGAGATGAAATTCCCCCGAACCCAAGGCGTCAATCTGCTCCGGCAGAAAATCGCCCTGCCCGATGACCTGGAAAGCGAGTTCATCATCCTGTTCATCGCCTTTCAACAATGGCACCAATATCTGGTCGATTCCTGGGTGCCGTTCGCCCGTGAATTAGAAGCGTCTCTTCCTGGGGTTCAATTCTACGAGCTGCCAGTCATCCAGAAAATGAATAGACTGGCGCAGACTTTTATTAACGAAGGGATGCGTGCGGGGATACCCAACCCCACCACGCGTCAAAAGACCATTACCCTCTACCTGGATAAGGAAACATTCCGATACGCCCTGGACATCCCAGGGGAAGATACGATCTGTGTATTGGTATTGGACGGTTACGGGAATGTCATCTGGCGCACAGATGGCGCATATTCACCTGCAAAGGGGGATGCGCTGCGCAGGTTGCTTGTTGAACATTTATCTCAGGCAATCGCAGGAGGTCTCTCAACTTAGAATCGGGATCAATCCTTGGGGCAGCCAGAGCCGCTGAGCGTCAAAAACCGGTTTAAGTTAAATCCATTCGAGGTTCTGGCGATTAAAGCATCAAACGACAGGGTGAGGGGGGCACCCTGTCGTTTGATGCTTTAATATTACCTGATTTTTCAATTTTTTGCAAGCGAATTTCGTTGCAATATTGTTATCTTTTGCAATGATATTGTCTATACAAGTGGCGCCCCAGGCGGGAGTCGAACCCACAACCTCGGCCTTAGGAGAGCCTCGCTCTATCCTTTGAGCTACTGGGGCGGTGGGATTTATTATAGCATCATTCCCTATAAATCAGTTGACCCCGCCCAGTTTCGTCTGCCAGACGCCTTGCCTGACGATTCCCATTCAGTATTTAAGTCTCCCCCGCAAACCCGGTATCAACATCGGCGTGCGCCGCTGATACTCGGCGTACGCCTCGCCAAACTCGCGGAGCAACTTGCGCTCCTCGAACAGCGCCCCAATCACGATGTAAATCGTCAACCCCACATTCAAGACGAGCAGGTTCATGGTCATCAGCGGACTGAACCAGATAAACGCCAGCCCTGCGGTGTACAACGGATGGCGCACCCAGCGGTACAAGCCGCGCACCACCAGTTTAGAGTTACTATTGGATTGCGAATGAAAGAGCTGCTCTATCCCCAGGAACGACCAGGCGCCTGTTTGCCGCAAACCGACCACCAGAGCCGCCAGCGCCAGCCCCTGAACCGCCAGCGCCGCCCAAAGCCAGGGTGCAGGCAATAGGTAGAGCCAGCGGTCCGGCAGCAGCGCTGCCAACGCCAGCACCGGTAACAGGGTTATCCCTGCAAACAGGTTGTACGCCAGGCGATAACCACGCTCTGCCGCTTCGTCAAACCAGCGCCGCGCCAGAGCTTTTGCCTGGTTGGACGACAGCCAGGAATGGATCGCCCCATAGATAAAAATGGCAAAAAGGATAATCCAGGG
>JBBIPD010000105.1:0-9032 GCA_037443025.1 Chloroflexota bacterium | reverse complement strand
TCTCGCAGCAACATCTGTATTTTTTAATGATTGTATGGCTTTTTATATGATTTCTTTCTTAACTTATCTGACAATATTGTCATCCATTGTAAAATAAGATAATATTATTGATACTGCCGCTGATGATGGGAAAGTTTGTGATATTTGGCTGGTTCATCCCGATGTCGAATCTCCTGGCAGCCGGAGGCTAGCATTGGCGAAAAACGTTATCCTCGAAATCAGTAATTTGAATACCGAATTTCATACTCAAGATGGAATAGTACACGCGGTAAATCATGTTTCATTTAGCCTGAGCGAGGGGGAATCGATCGGTTTGGTGGGCGAAAGCGGATGTGGGAAAAGCGTCTCAATGCTCTCTGTGATGAGGCTGTTGCCAATCCCGCCCGCGGTCATCAAAGCCGATAAAATCAACTTTTTTGGAAGAAATCTGCTGGAATTTAGCGATTCGGAAATGCGCAATATCCGCGGCAGCCAAATCGCCATGATTTTTCAAGACCCGATGACCTCGCTCAACCCGGTCTTGACCATTGGATTTCAGTTAAAAGAAGCATTGAAGCTGCACCTGGGGATGGATAACCAGGAAGCCGAGAATCGCGCAATCGAGCTGCTTCAAATGGTGGGCATCCCTGAACCTGCCAATCGTTTGAACGATTACCCTCATCAGTTTTCTGGCGGGATGCGCCAGAGGGTGATGATCGCCATGGCGCTCTCCTGCAACCCGGCATTGTTGATTGCGGATGAGCCGACCACCGCGTTGGATGTCACCATTCAGGCGCAGATTGTGGATTTGGTCAAGCAACTCAGGCAGCAGTTCGGACAGGCGTTGATCTGGATCACCCACGACCTGGGTGTTGTGGCGGGTTTGGCGGATCGGGTGATTGTGATGTATGCGGGTTTTATCGTTGAAGATGCGGCGGTGGAAAGTCTTTACACCAACCCTCGCCATCCCTACACTCGGGCGCTTCTGCGTTCGTTGCCGCGCATTGATGGCACCCGCGCCGAAAAGTTGGCGACCATCGAGGGATTGCCGCCCGACCTGATAGCCTTGCCCAAAGGCTGCCCATTTGCGGCGCGGTGTGTTTTTGTCAAAGACATCTGCCGCAACGAGAACCCGCCTTTGGAAGAGATCGCTGTGCGCCATCGTCTGGCTTGTTGGGTGGATGTTGATACAGGTGAGCTACGATGAACAACAACCACAAAGTCCTCATCCGAGTTGAGCATCTCACCAAGCATTTCCCGATTATGCGCGGCTTCATTTTTCAGAAGCAGGTCGGCGCTGTTCAGGCAGTTGATAACGTTTCTTTCAACATCTATGAGGGTGAAACGCTGGGGCTGGTTGGCGAGAGCGGTTGTGGTAAATCCACCACCGGGCGGACAATTATCCAGTTGCTGCGCCCCACCTCGGGCAAGGTGTTCTTCCGCGAGACCGACCTGACCGAGGCGAAAGGGGAACAATTGCGCCAGATGCGCCGCAGTATGCAGTTTATCTTTCAGGACCCATACGCCTCGCTCAATCCCCGCGCCACCGTAGGGGACATTGTCGGCGAGCCGCTTGAGATATTTGGGATTGAGAAAACCAAAAAGTCTCGCGATCAGCATGTGCAGGAGCTGCTGCGGGTGGTGGGGTTGAATCCCTATTTCATCAACCGTTACCCGCATGAGTTCTCCGGCGGACAGCGCCAGCGGATTGGCATTGCCCGCGCTCTGGCGTTGCAGCCCGAGTTTATCGTGTGCGACGAGCCGATATCGGCTCTCGACGTTTCCATCCAGGCTCAGGTGGTGAACCTGTTGGAAGAATTACAGGAGCGGTTCGGTCTGACCTACCTGTTCATCGCCCATGATTTGAGCATGGTCAGACACATCTCCGACCGAACGGCAGTGATGTACCTGGGCAAAGTCGTGGAACTGGCTGATCGGGATTCGCTGTACAATTCGCCGTTGCATCCCTATACTCAGGCGTTGTTGTCGGCTGTGCCCATTCCAGTCAACGGATTATTTTAAAAGGCGACGTACCCAGCCCGGTGAACCCGCCCAAGGGTTGCCGCTTCCATCCACGCTGTCCTCTGGCTCAAAGCATTTGCTCCGAGGTCGAACCGGAATGGCGCGAGATCAGCAAGGACCACTGGGTTGCCTGCCATCTGGTATAGTCGCCTGTGATTTTGGAAAGGAGGTGGTTGTTTCGAATATTCGATGTTGAGTTTCTTTCAACCAAATCCGTCTGTTTATTCGTAATCCAAATCTGGAGGAGAAAATAACCATGAAGAAGAATATCAGTATCATATTGGGTTTGCTGATAGCCATCAGCATGCTCCTGGTCGCCTGCCAGCCGCAGGTGGAAAAAGTGGTCGAGACCGTGGTCGTGACTCAGGAAGTGGTGAAAGAGGGGCAAACCGTGGTCGAGACCGTGATTGTGACCCAGGAAGTGGAAAAGGTCGTCACGCCAGAGCCGGAAGCAAAGGCGCCGGTTCTACGCGTGAATCTGGGCACCTATCCGGACATTATTGACCCCCAGAAGTCATCCTTTGTGAACGAGATTGCTCACTTGATGTTGATGTACGAAGGTCTGACTCGCCTGAACGCAAATCTCGAGACGGTGCCTGCCGCAGCCGAATCCTGGGAATACAACTCGGATGCGACCCAGTTGACCTTCAAGCTGCGCCCAGACTTGAAGTACTCTGATGGCTCAATCCTCAATGCCAAGCGTTTCGAGTACTCAATTCTGCGCAACATTGATCCCACAACGGCTGGAGAATACGCTCAGATTACCGATGAGATCAAAGGCGCCAATGCCTGGCGGACCAGCGCAGAGGATGCGGACCGCGAAGCACTCAAGGCAGCCGTCGGAGTCAGGGCATTGGATAGCGCTGGCAATCCCTGCACTGACTATGAGCAGGCTGACTGCTTGACCCTGCAGGTCGATCTTGAAAAACCCGCTCCATACTTCCACACCGTTCTTTCGCTGTGGGTGACTTACCCGGCTAAGGAAGAACTCATTGCTGAAGGCGGCGAAAACTGGTGGAACAGCTCCAAATACCAGATTGGCAATGGACCTTTCCAACTGAAGAGCCTGGAGCCATTCGTGCGTGGGTACTTCGTGCCGAACCCGTACTATTGGGGCGGTCAGGCAAGCTACGATCTGGAGTACAGCTACATCACCGACTCCGCCGTGGCTTTCGAAGCTTACAAGAACAATGAGTTCGACATCATTGGTCTCGCTTCCGAAGACCTGGCAACCGTTCAGGCTGACCCCGCGTTGAGTCAGGAAGCCAATATTTACCCTGGCTCTTGCACATTCGCCATCATGTTCCATCAGCTCAAAGAGCCGTTCAGCGACCAGAAGGTGCGCGAAGCCTTCGCCATGGCGTTTGATCGCGAGAGTTGGGTGTCAGATGTTCTGAAGGGTCTGGGTTCCCCCACCCTGACCTGGATTCCGCCGGGCTTCCCTGGCTACCAGGAAGGCGAGACTCGTTGGGGATACAATCCTGAGGCTGCCAGACAGGCGTTGGCTGAGTCATCCTACGGCGGCGTGGAAAACCTGCCCCCGATTGAGTTAACCTTCTCTGATACGCCTCGCAACCGGACGCGCTACGAATGGCTGGCGGCTAAATGGAAAGAGGTGTTGGGTGTGGATGTTGCCCTCAATCCTGTTGAATCCACCACCTACACTGCCCTGACCAAGGACATCAACACTGCTCCGTTAGCCTATATCCTTGGCTGGTGCGCAGACTATCCTGACCCGCAGAACTGGTTGAGCGTGTACTGGAAGACCGGCGCCTTCGGTGAACGCATTGGCTACTCCAACCCCGAGTTCGACGCCATTGTGGATGAGGCTGACTCGACCGTCGATCCTGCAAAGCGTATGGAGCTCTATGCCAAGGCGCAGGACTTGCTGATTGCAGGCTGCCCGGTTGCTTTCGCATGGAATAACGTCAACTCCTATCTGGTGAAGCCCTGGGTGACGGGTATTAATAAAACACCGATGGATGCGGGTTGGATCGGAATCTACGATCCGCTCAGCATTAAGGTTGACGAAGCTGCTAAACCGTAGTCTTTCTTGTATATCCCGGCTGATCCGGCGTGAGCCGGATCAGCCAGCCATGTTTGTCGTTGGGTTCGTGCTGTGCGGAGTTGAATTATTATGACAGCCTATATATTGAAGAGATTGTTGTGGTTGATACCGGTGCTTATCGTTGTGACAGCGATCACATTCTTTCTGATGCACGCTGCTCCCGGAGGTCCGTGGGACCGTGACCTGAGCTCGCGCCAGGTGGATGAAAACACACAGAGATTGCTCAATGAATATTATGGGCTGGATAAGCCGTTATGGCGACAATACGTGGCTTATGTAATCGGTGATTTTAACAAAGAGGGCAAATTTCAATGCGGGTTGATATGCGGCAACCTGGGTCCTTCATACCGGGTGCGAGGGCGCAATGTGGAGGACATCCTTTTCGAACCACCGGAGGGCAGACCGTTCTGGTATAGTCGCGCAGGTTACTCTTTCCGTCTTGGGGTACTGGCGCTGAGCATTGCGATATTTGTCGGTGTGCCAACCGGTGTTATCGCGGCTTTAAAGCAAAACACCTTCATTGACTATAGCAGTCTCTTGATAGCAACCATTGGCATCTCGGTGCCCAGTTTTGTAATGGCAATTTTCTTGATTATCATTTTTGCTTCGTGGTTGCATTTAATTCCAGTTGTACCAAAAAGCTGGGATACCGTTCAACCCTGGATCTTACCTGCCCTGGTGCTGGGATTCGGCACTCTGGCTTACACCGCGCGCCTGACGCGTTCATCAATGCTGGAGGTGCTGCGCCAGGATTATGTCCGTACTGCCCGAGCAAAAGGTCTGGCGGAGCGGACAATCGTTATCCGACATATGATTAAAAATGCACTTATCCCGGTGGTCACGATCTTAGGACCGGCTTTAGCTGCTCTGGTCACCGGTTCCTTTATCATTGAAACCATGTTTGGATTTCCGGGCATGGGTAGGGCATATGTTCAGTCAATTAGCCAACGGGATTACTCGATGATCTTAGGCACTACGATTATCTATGCCCTGCTGGTCGCCATCGCCAACTTGAGTGTTGATATTGTCTATGTGTTAATTGATCCGCGTATCAAATTGACTGAGTAGCGCGCAGGAGTTTTTATGGCAGTAGCTGATTCTACCTCTCCAACCGGTTCAAGCATTATAGATCTGGAAGCTTATACCCGCCCCAGCCGTAGCCTGATGGCAGACGCCTGGTTCCGTCTGATTCGCAACAAGGCTTCAGTATTGGGGATGGTTATTATCTTTTTATTTACTATCATGGCGATATTTGCACCGTTGATTGCCCCGCACAATCCGTTGCAGATCAATTCAGGCAAAGGTTACCTGCCGCCGGCATGGGTGAAAAAATCTTCGAGCGGTGCCTCGGGAGAAGCGCAGTTCCCTCTGGGCACAGATACGCTCGGTAGAGACCTGCTCAGCCGGGTAATCTATGGAGCGCGAGTTTCGATGATGGTTGGTTTTGTCCCGGCGACGATCATCCTCGTCGTTGGCACCACCATTGGTTTGCTGGCAGGATACAGCGGTGGGAGAGCTGACAATCTATTGATGCGCATGACAGATGTGGCTTATGCATTCCCGGACCTGTTGTTTTTTATCATCGTTATGGTGGCTCTGCGTGACTCGGTAATCGGACGCTTGATGAATGGCTTGTTTCTCCTGTTTTTCGCCCTGGCGCTGGTTAGCTGGGTGGGCATTGCCCGTATTACTCGCGGACAGACTCTATCGCTGAAGGAGAAAGAGTTCGTCGAGGCGGCGCGCAGCATCGGGGCTGGAAATGTGCGCATTATGACGCGTCACATCTTGCCCAACGCTGTTGGACCATTGATTGTGGCGGCGGCATTCTTGATTCCCAATATGATTATTACCGAGGCGATTTTGGGTTACCTTGGTTTAGGCTTGCGCCCTGCCACCGATCCCAGCTCGTTTTTTATCACCAGTTGGGGTTCCTTATTACTGGAGGGGCAATCTGCAATTAACGCCCAGCCCTGGATGTTACTGGCGCCAGCGGCATGCGTCGCCCTGGTCGTCCTGGCGTTCACCTTCCTGGGGGATGGGCTGCGAGACGCGCTCGATCCGCGCATGCGCGGGACGCAATAGCTTGATTTAGAGAGCATGAACCAGATATGAGCAGATGACATACGGGCGCATCTTCCGCACGTATGTTTTTTCTTCGGTTCATTGGGAAAATCGGTGGTTTTATTGGTAAAATAAACTATAAGGAACACAGGAAAGGATTGGAGCGTCTTTGTTGCAGGGTGTAGTGTTGAAGGAAGAAGCCTGAGCACACGGGTTACACCAGGCGGAGAGTGGAGCGGCTGCTGGTTGTCGCTGTGATAAAAAAACCTGATACCCTGCCGATGGGTAAGGAAAGACCAAGATAGGACAAGGATCGAAATGTCTCAACCACTTGACAAAGAATTGATCCTTAAATTGCAAGATGGCAACCTGGAAGCATTGGGCGAGCTTTACGACCAGCACCGCCGTATGGTGTACCGCACCGCTCTGGTCATCACCGGCGATCAGGACGCGGCAAGCGATTTGCTTCATGATGTATTCTTGCGTCTTTTCCGCTTTGCGGAGAATATTGACCCGACGAGACCGATTGAACCCTGGTTGTATCGTATGACCACCAATTTGTCCTACGATTGGGTCAAGCGCCAAAGCCGCCTGCCTCGTCCAATCGAAGACCTGGTAGACTGGTTGTCCATCCCCGGCAGAAATCCGACCGACACCGCCGCCGAGTGGAATGATGACTGGCGTGAGGTGCAACAGGCGATATCGTCATTGCCTCTGCCCCAGCGCGTCGTGATCACCCTGTATTACCTCAACGACTTGCCGCTCCAGGAGATCGCCGAAATTCTGGAAGTCCCGCTGGGGACGGTTAAATCGCGATTGCATTATGGGCGATTGTCACTGCGACGCAAACTCGGTTTGGGGCAAAATGCAGCCCCGGGGTTGTATTACGAAAGCCCGTAGGATGTTACGCTGATGAAAGATTTGACCGACCAGTATATTCGTCAGAGTTTGAAGAATTGGGCGGCGGCGCAAAATCCGCCCGTCAATGGGCGCGCCCGTCTCCTGCTGGTGGCGGCTTCAATCCAACGCGAGCAACCCTATACGGTAGAAACCACTCGCAAGCTAAAAGATTACGCCTCCGCCTGGCAGTCCCCGCTGGATCAAGCCATGCGAATCCACAATTTACCCTGGTTGTACCTGGCGCATGTCGTTTTGTCGCCCACGCGTCGGGTCACCTGAGTAAAACTCTGCCCGAAGCCCTTATCGGTAACATTCTATCCATCCCGCCAATTCATCACTTTGCCCGGAATCTCCCCTTAGCATGAAACCAATTGCCCTGAGAAGTTTGCGCCTGCTCCTGTTCGGAGCGGCTTTTGCCCTGATAATCGCTGCCTGCAATTATCCAACTCCTGAACTACCCCGGGCGGCGCCGTCTGATGCGCTTACCCCAGACCGCATTTTGACCGCGCCCACAGCCTCCCCCACCCCAACCCCTAAACCGCTCAGGGTTCTGGCAATTTGCCTCTGGCAGGAGCCGAAGACCCTCTTCGTTTATGGCGATTCATCCACCGCGGCTCGAGCGGTGCGCCAGGCAATCTACGATGGACCGTTCGATTTGGTGAATTACTCCGTCCAGCCGGTGATCCTGGAGAAAATCCCCAGCCTGGCGAATGGCGGCGCCTCCCTGGAGGCGGTGCAGGTAGAGCCTGGCGCCAGCATTGTGGATGCAGAAGGTAGATTGACGGTTTTACAGGAGGGGGTGGTCTATCTGCCCAGCGGGTGTAGAGACGCGACCTGCGCCCTGGGCTATTCTGGCAACGAGCCGGTCACGATGGACCAGCTCGCGGCGCGCTTCAGCCTGCGCCAGGGGCTGGTCTGGTCGGATGGGACTCCGCTGACAGCCAGGGACTCGGTGTTTTCCTACGAAATCGCCCGGGCGTTGTACCCGCAGGTGCGCTCAAATCTCATCCAACGCACCGATGATTACCGTGCGTTGGATGAAAGCAGCGTGGAATGGCGCGGCGTTCCGGGTTGGTTCGATCCCCAGTATGCCGCCAACTTCTTCCATCCTTTGCCGGAACATGCCCTGGGGGAGACGCCTGCCGACCAGCTTGCCGATTCTGACGCCGCAGGGCGCAAACCCCTGGGTTGGGGGGCTTATATCCTGACCGAATGGGTGGCAGGCGATCATATCACCCTGGAAAGGAACAGCCGCTATTTCCGGGCAGAGGAGGGCTTGCCAGCCTTTGACCGCCTGGTGTTCCGTTTCGTGAGCGATGCGAATCAGGCGCTTTCCGCCCTGGCTGCAGGGGAATGCGATGTCATAGACGAGACAGCTCCGGGTGTTTTCCCCTCGGATACGCTCAACCAGTTCAGCGAAGCGGGCAGGGTGGCGCTTCAAATCGAGCCGGATACCGCCTGGGAGCACCTGGATTTTGGGATTCGGCGCACGGATGCAACGCCCTCATTCTTCACTCAGAAAGAAGTCCGCCAGGCGGTCGCCCTGTGTCTCGATCGCCAACGGATTGTACAGGCTTTGTTCCCCAATCAATCCCAGGTGATGCACACTTACGCGCCCTCTGCTCATCCTCTGTTCAATTCGCAGGCGCGCCAATACCCCTATGATCCGGTCGCGGGCGCAGCGTTATTGCAGTCGGCGGGTTGGCTTGACCCGGACAACGATCCGCAAACGCCCCGGGTGGCATTGGCGGCGCCGGGCGCGGCGGATGGCGCGCCTTTCCAGGTGGAGTTTCTGATCCAGGACAGCCCGGAGCACCGGCTGGCGGCGGAGGTCGTCAAGGATTCGTTGGCTCGATGCGGGATAGAGATAAACATCCGCTATCTGGAGACGGAAGATTTGTTCGCGCCTGGACCGGAGGGGGAGGTGTTTGGGCGCAGGTTCGATCTGGCGCAGTTTGGCTGGTCTGCCTCATTGGAACCGGCTTGTGAACTTTACACAACG
>JBBIPD010000104.1:0-9192 GCA_037443025.1 Chloroflexota bacterium | reverse complement strand
AAAATATCTTGATTTATACCATCAGATGGTGCTGATTCGTCTGGTGGAGGAAGAGTCTGCCCAACTCTATCAGCAAGGGAAAATAGGCGGATTCCTGCACTTGTATATCGGTCAGGAGGCTGTCTCCACCGGCTTGATTTCCGCCCGCCAACCGGAAGACCGGGTCATCACAGCCTACCGCGACCATGGGGTGGCGATTAACTGCGGCATCAGCGCCGGGGAAGTGTTGGCTGAGCTGTTGGGAAAAGAGAAAGGGGTCTCCAAAGGTAAAGGCGGCTCGATGCACCTGGCGGATGTGAGCAAGAATTTTTGGGGCGGGCACGCCATCGTGGGAGCGCACCTGCCCATCGCTGCCGGGCTGGCGTTAGGCGATCTCTATCAAAAGAACGACGCCGTCACGATTTGCATGTTCGGGGATGGGGCGACCAACATCGGTTATTTTCACGAAGCATTGAACCTCTCCAAGGTCTGGAATCTACCGGTGCACTGGGTGTGCGAGAATAACCAGTATGGCATGGGCACGGCAGTGGATAGAGCCTCGGCGGTCTCCGAAATGCGCCAAAAAGCGGATGGATATGGCATCCCCAACAACCGGGTGGATGGCATGGATGTCCTGGCGGTTCGTCGGGCAGCTGAGGAGGCGATTGCTGCGGTGCGCCGGGGAGAGGGTCCCTTCTTTTTGGAAGTCATCACCTACCGCTTCAGAGGGCATTCAATGGGCGATCCGGAGCGTTATCGCCGCGCGGATGAAGTGAAAAAATGGCAGGAAAATGACCCGATTGGCATTTTCTACCGCTATCTCACCGAGCAAAAGATCGCCAGCGAGGCGGAGTTGAACGAAATTGACGTCCGGGTGGAGCAGGAAGTTCGGGAAGCGGTTCAGTTTGCTGAAAACAGCCCTGAGCCAGCCCCCGAAGCACTGTTCGAAAATGTTTATGTTGAGAACTGAAATATTGCGCCGGGGCTTTGCCTGGTTTGAGCCCTGGCAGGACTTGAGGAATCACAGATTATGGCACGGATAACCATGCGCGAAGCGATCTCCCAGGCTTTATGGGAGGAGATGGAAAGAGACCCATCTGTTTTTATCCTGGGCGAAGAGGTGGGAGTTTGGGGCGGCACCTACGCCGTTACAAAGGGATTCTATGACCATTTCGGACCGGATCGGGTACGGGATACCCCGATTGCGGAAGCGGCGATTATTGGGGCTGCCATCGGCGCGGCTTTAACCGGTCTGCGCCCGGTGGCTGAGTTGATGACGATTAACTTTGCATTTTCGGCGATGGATCACATCGTTAATGAGGCGGCAAAGCTGCATTATATGTTCGGCGGGCAGTTTATTCTGCCGATGGTGATTCGCGCTGTGGGCGGGGGTGGGCGCCAGTTGGGCGCGACCCATTCCCAAACACCCGACGCGGTATTTGCTCATTTTCCCGGTCTGAAGGTGGTCAGCCCTGGCACGCCGGAGGACGCCAAAGGTCTGCTCAAATCGGCGATTCGCTCCAATGATCCTATCCTGTTCATCGAACACGCCACCCTGTATCAGGTGCGGGGCGAGGTGCCAGACGGCGATTATACGACCCCGATTGGCAAATCCAAGATTCAACGTCCCGGACGGGATGTCACCATCGTCACCTACAGCAAAATGGAGATAACCACCAAAGCAGCCGATGAGCTTGCCAAAGAGGGCATCGAGGCGGAAATTGTGGATTTGCGTACCCTGCGCCCCCTGGATATGGTGCCGGTGCTGGAGTCGTTCAAGAAGACCAACCGGGCGGTGATTGTGGAAGAAGGCTGGCGTTCGTACGGGGTGGGGTCTGAAATTGCTTCCCGGATTTATGAGGAAGCGTTCGATTACGTGGATGCCCCCATTCAACGTGTGGCGCAGAAAGTAGTCCCGCTTCCCTATAACCGCACTTTGGAAAAGATGGCGCTACCCCACGTGCAGGACGTGATTAAGGCGGTTAAGGAGGTGCTTTAATGGCGGTGATAGTCAGCATGCCCAAGCTTGGTTTTGATATGGCAGAAGGCACCCTGGTGCGCTGGGTGGCGCGCGAGGGTGAACAGATTGCCAAAGGCGCGGTTCTGGCGGAGATTGAGACAGAC
This sequence comes from Chloroflexota bacterium, assembly GCA_037443025.1. Taxonomy (GTDB): domain Bacteria; phylum Chloroflexota; class Anaerolineae; order Anaerolineales; family UBA4823; genus JAQBDA01. The sequence continues at coordinate 7,089 of JBBIPD010000104.1, read as the reverse complement.
AAAGCCACGGTTGAGGTGGAATCGACGCATAGTGGGGTGGTAGCCCGTCATCTGGTTGCTGAGGGCTAAGTGGTCCCGGTTAATTTACCCATAGCGGTCATTGCCGATGTGGGGGAGGAGGTGGATTACGCGGCATTACTGGGGGAAACGCCCCAAGGAGAAGCCCCCAAAGCGGTTGAGGCAGCCGTTCCAGAAGAGCCTGTCGCGGCTCCAACCCCAGAGATGGTTGAAGAAGGGCTTCCCGAGGGGATAAAAGCCTCGCCCCTGGCGCGCAAAATGGCGCAGGAGAAAGGCATCAACCTCAGGCTGGTCAAAGGCAGCGGACCCGGTGGACGGATAGTGAAGCGAGATATCGAAGCCTTCACACCCGAAGCCGTTGCGCCTGTACCGCCTGAGCCGGTCGCAGCCCCGGCTCCCGCGCCGATTTATTATCCTGCGCCGGTACAACCGGAGACCCAAACCGTCCCTCTCAACCGTCTCCGCGCCGCCATTGGGCGGCGGATGACCGAGGCAAAGCAACAGGCGCCGCATTTTTATGTGACCCATGAGTATGATATGGAACCGCTCATGGCGTTGCGCGCCCAGGTGAACAGCCTGTTGCCTGACAACGAAAAAACCTCTGTCAACGATTATCTCATCAAAGCCGTGGCGCTCTGCCTGGAAGAGTTCCCTAACTTGAACGCCTCTTTCAATGGGGATGCCATCATCCGCCATGGGCAAATCAACATCGGGGTGGCGGTGGCTGTGGAAGGCGGTTTGCTGACCGTGGTCTGCCGGGATGCGAACCGCAAACCGGTGCGGTTGATTTCCAACGAGGTCCGCGCCATGGTCGCACGCGCCCGGGAAGGCAAGGTGCGCCCGGAGGATATCGAGGGTTCCACTTTTTCCGTGAGCAACCTGGGTATGTTTGACGTCGAACACTTCATCGCCATTATCAATCCCCCCGAAGCCGCCATTCTGGCGGTTGGGTCGGTGCGCGAGGTGCCGGTGGTGAAAGACGGGCAAATTGTCCCTGGAATGCGGATGAAAACCACCATCTCGGTAGATCACCGGGTAAGCGATGGCGCTGAAGCGGCGCGATTCTTACAGGCGTTAGAGAAATACATTGAAGAACCCATGCGCCTGATGATTTAATCGCCTCCTGCCCCACCGGGGGGCGAGCAATATCAGCAAGGGTCGGGATTAGAGACCGGAGTACCTGGATGAGCAAGAGAAGCCTGGCGGAAACAATCGAATATGTTTTGGGCTTTGTCGGCGCTGCCATACCGTTGCTTGAAGATTATCTCCTTTCCAAAGATATGTACTGGTCGCTGGCAGCCGAACCCCCCGCGGGGAATCCGCCGTACTCCGAGTTGACCCTGGGTAGTTTGCTCCTGGCGCTTGCCAGGCTGAGAGCGCGTCCGCTCCCTTCTGACCAAAACGCTGGCTTGATTCGTCTGGAGCGTGAACTGGAACAAATCCGATCCAGATGGCGGGTGGCGTGGGAGAAAAAATCTCAACGAGAGTTTTCGTCACGGCTTAAATTGTGGCGGGATTTTCTCGAGGAGTACCGGTTAAGCCCCGAAAACAATTACGATCGCTACGCCTACGAGGTCAGGAAACGGGTCATGTTGCATCTCCTGGCTGGCGAGGCTGGCAGCCTTCCCCAGGCGGAGTTAGAATTGCTGGCAGGTTTGGATAGACTCTTGCGGGCTGTGTTCGTCTACGGAGATTTTATCTGGGCTAAAGACCTCTCTGGCGGTTTTCCGCCCGATGCATTTTGGTACCTTTATGGTCAATTGAAGAGGGGGTAAGGCGGATATTCCTGTGAAGAGAATCCGTTGGTCAATCGCTCCACCGGATGTCACTGGTCAGCAGCGTAAAAATTTTCTCTATGTGCAGATTGACGCCATCGGCGTCGGTCTGTCGGCGGCGGCTGCCACTTTCCTGCCGGTATTTCTGACTCGTCTGGGGGCATCCAACTCACAGGTCGGTTTGTTGACATCAATGCCAGCCGTCACCGGGTTGTTGCTGGCGATTCTGGTGGGTCGCTTTTTACAAAACCGGCGGAACATCGTCCCCTGGTTCAGCCTGGCGCGGCTGCTGGTGGTATCTGCCTATGCCCTGACCGGGTTGGTTGTGCTTCTCCTGCCGAAAGGGCTTCAGGTGGCGGGGGTGTTGTTCATCTGGGCGATTGTGACCCTGCCCCAAACGGTGCTGGTGGTCTCTTTTTCGGTTGTGATGAACGCGGTTGCCGGTCCGCGTAAACGCTACGATCTGATGAGCCGCCGATGGTCTATTCTGGGCGCAGTGACGGCGATTACGGTTGCCTTGGCGGGTGTGGCGCTCGATAGGATTCAATTCCCGCTGAACTACCAGATTGTCTTTGTGGGCTTATCTCTGGGTGGCTTAATCAGTTTTTATTTCTCCCGGAAAATCGTCCTGCCAGAGATAGACCCCCCGACGCAAAACCAGGGGGGCGGTTTGGGTGAACGCCTGAGAGAGTACTGGCGTCTGGTGCGGGGCGAGTCCGAGTTTGTGCGTTTTTCTATCCAGCGCTTTGTCTTTCTAAGCGGATCAGCGCTGGCGGTGCCGCTGTTCCCGCTTTATTATGTGCGCGTGGTGCAGGCGAATGACGCCTGGATTGGAATCATCAACACCGCGCAGTCGGCGGTTTTACTGATAGGATATTTTTTATGGACTCGCGAATCGCATCTGCGCGGTTCGCGGTTTGTGTTGCTCTGGACAACGCTTGGCTTGACCCTTTATCCAGCTCTGGTGGCGAGCACCCGAAACCTGGTTCTAATCGTTATCTTTGCCGCAGTTGCCGGCATCTTTCAGGCAGGGTTAGACCTGGTGTTCTTTGACGAGCTGATGAAGACCGTCCCTATTGAATACAGCGCGACATTTGTTTCTATCTCGCAGAGTTTGCAGTATTTTTCCGCCGTCTTTTCACCGATGTTGGGCGCCTGGCTGGCGGGAGTCATCGGGATCAATCTTGCTCTATTGGTCAGCGCCGGGGTCCGCCTGATAGGGTTTGGCTTGTTTGCCTTATGGAGACCCGGCGGCGTGCAAGGGCTGGCAAAGTCTATCCCTGCCCCGGGGTTCTCCCTGAAGCGACGTAAATGAGGGTTACACCAGCCCAATCGTGCGTGAGATGCAAAATTCATCCTCATTCGTTTAACCATGGGTTCATTCCAATCCCAGAAGGGCAGGTTAAACTTCTCCCATGAGCGGATATAATTTATGATGATGAATCTGCCGGAAAAAAACCCGAAAAATCCACCGGAAGGTCGGTTAGAAGTGCTGGCGGATTCCGCGTCGGAGAATCCGCCGGAAAGTCCACCCTGGTCAACCACGACCCGGGTGGTGGTTGTCATCGCAATCTTGATTGGATTGGTCTGGCTAATCATAGCCGCAATGCCATTGGTCGAGGCGTTGTCAATCGCAGCTCTTCTGGCATATCTGCTCAACCCTGTGGTGCGTTTCATCATGCGCCGGACCAAACTGAACAGGACCCTGGCAACGATAGTGGTTTATAGCCTCCTGTTGTTGATTATCGCCTCGTTGCCAGCCACGCTTGGCGCCCTGGCGCTCGGTCAGTTTCGGAATTTTCGCCTGAATTTGAACGAGGCAATCAGAGAAATCCAAATCTGGATATCCCAACCGATTAATGTACTGGGGTTTCGCCTTTCGCCCCAATCTTTGGTGGATAACATCTCACAGACAATTGGCAGAGCGTTGACCGTGATACCGGGTGGGTCTCTCAACGTCCTGGCAAGCATTACGACCAACATCCTTTGGGGAATCGTCATTGTCATCAGTTTGTATTACTTCTTGAAAGATGGTCCCAAAATCAAACCCTGGTTGGTGAGCCTTTTACCCCCCGCCTATCAACCCGACGGAGCTCGCTTGCTGGATGAACTTGACGAGGTGTGGGGCGTGTTTTTACGGGTGCAAATTTTCATCTTCGTGGTTTTGGCGGTGTTGCTGGCGCTCGGCTCTTGGGGAGTGGTTCTGCTCTATCAGGCGGGGTTGATTCCATTTTCCTGGATTGGATTGATTCTGGTATTGATTCTGGTCTATGCCCTGGTTCAGCAGGTGGACAACCTCTGGTTGCGCCCCCAATTGATGGGGAAACGCCTGCATCTGCATCCGGGGGTGGTTTTTGTAGGGCTGGTTGGCGCGCTGGCGTTGAGCGGATTTCTGGGGGCGCTCGTCGTTGTGCCGATGATTGCCAGTGTGAAAGTGATTGGGCGGTATTTGCATAGTAAACTACTGGGGCTGCCAACCTGGGAGGAGGTTGACAGGTCCTCGCCTGAAAATCAGCCGCCCTCGGCAGCGTCGAGCAAGGAGACCTCTGAGCCTGAGGAATAGCTCATCGATCACAACGGGAAAATTTCTATGACGACTTTTTTTACAATTCGATATTGCCCTGGTGGTTATCATCACCGCCGCAAAATTGGGGGGATATATCAGCTACAAACTGGGTCAGCCATCTGTCCTGGGTGAACTGATTGTTGGCATCATTTTGGGACCCTCTGTTGTGGATTTCTTGCACCTCTCCTATTTCACAGATCAGCACCTGACGGAAACGATTGCCCATCTTGTAGAAGTGGGTGTTTTGCTCTTGATGTTTCTGGCAGGGTTGGACCTGCACCTCAATGATCTGATGAAATCCGGCAAGGTAGCCGCACTGGCGGGCATTTTAGGCGTGGTTGTGCCGATCGGGTTGGGCATTCTGGTAGGGTTGGCGTTCGGCAGCGACTTGAGGACGGCGATCTTCATCGGGCTGGTGCTGTCTGCAACCAGCGTCAGCATCTCCGCTCAAACGCTGATGGAGTTGAATATGCTCCGCAGCCGGGTGGGAGTCTCCCTCCTTGGGGCAGCCGTGTTCGATGATATCCTGGTGGTCCTCGGCTTATCTTTCTTTGTGGCGCTCACTCAGGCGAACGGCGCTGCCAGCCTGTGGAGCATCCTCGCCATCGTCTTTCAAATGCTCGCCTATCTGGGGGTCGCTCTGGTGTTAGGGATATGGGTGCTCCCCTGGATATCCAACAGGGTGGAAGATCTGCCAATCAGCCGTGGTTTGATCGCCTTTAGCTTTGTCATGGCTTTGGTCTATGCCTGGTGGGCTGAGGCATTGGGCAGCATGGCGGCAATCAGCGGAGGATTTCTGGCTGGATTGATGCTGGGGCGCACCCGGCTGAAGGAGCAAATCGAGTCGGGAATCTCTACCATCGCCTACGCCGTTTTTGTCCCAATATTATTTGTCAATGTAGGTTTGAGCGCCAACGTGAGGCAACTGACCTATCAAAGCTTGTTTCTATTCCTGGGTATGATATTGGTCGCCATTGTCGGAAAAGTGGCGGGAGCGGGTCTGGGAGCCAGGTTTGCCGGTTTCAACAATCTGGACGCTTTGAAACTGGGGGTAGGGATGATGTCCCGGGGCGAGGTCGGGTTGATTGTGGCGTCGGTCGGCATCCTGGAGGGTCTGATCACCCCCCAGGTCTTTTCCGCCATTGTGGGCGTTGTGATTGTAACCACACTCTTAACCCCGCCAGCATTGCGGGCGCTATTTGCGAGTAAGACTCAAATATCCAAAACTGCCTGAAGGAGATGAAAAATGGCGTTTCTGGTTGCTTGTATCGTAGATAACCCCGATGATTGCCCTGCTATCCTGGAGGCGTGGGAGAACATTGGTATTTACGGGGTCACCATCCTGGAGAGCACTGGTCTGGGACGCCTGAAACGGACTGGTTTGCTGGACAGCATGCCTCTCATGCCCAGCTTGCGGGATATCTTCGAAAGGGGAGAAGTCCATCACCACACGCTGTTTTCCGTGGTGGATGAGCAATCCATGGTTGACCGGATGGTTGAAGAAGTGCAAAAAATTCTGGGAAACCTGGATAAGGGTCGAACCGGATTCCTGTTTGTCGTCCCGGTCTTACAGGTCTATGGATTGGGGAAGAAGTATCATGGTTCGCCTTGAGCGGCGGAGAGATGGGTTATCTGGATAAACTTATCAGGAAAGCGAGCGCGCTTAACACAGCGCAATACACGGCAAAGATGTACAGGGGGTGACGGGTCAGATACCTCAAGAGCCAGCGGATGGAGAGATATCCCACCACGGCTGAGGCGATGAACCCGGGAAAATAAACCGTCAGTGAGGCGAATGGATCGGGTATCTGGAATAAATCCACCAACGCCAGAAAACCGGCAGCAAGCATGATGGGGATGGAGATGAGGAAAGAGAAGCGGGCGGCGGGTTCCCTCTTCATGTCGCGGGTCATCCCCCCGACGATGGTCGCCCCCGAGCGCGAGATGCCGGGAAAAATCGCCAGAGCTTGAAAGAATCCAATCCACAGCGAAGATTTCCAATCCAAATCTTCCAAAGTCTTGTTGCGCTTCCCGATTCTTTCGGCGAGAACCAGCAAAAAGGCGGTAACCAGCAGCAAGAAAGCCACCGTGCGCGGATCGCTGAAGGCGGCTTCCACCGCATCTATGATGAGAACCCCAATCACGCCCCCCGGAAGTGTCGCAACCAACACATAGACAGCCAGACGGGATTGGAATTCCCCAAACGGATTTCTATTTTTTATGCCGCGTCCAAACGCCAGGATAATCGCTAGCAGGTCGCGCCAAAAATAGGCGATGACTGCGACCAACGTCGCGACCTGAACCAGCACATCAAAAATGAACGCCTCCTGAGGGGGAATTTTCCAACCCAGGAGATAGGGGACGATCACCAGGTGACCGGAACTGGAGATGGGCAGAAATTCTGTCAACCCCTGAACAATGCCGAGCAGGATGGATTGAAAGACAGTCATTTGAGATATTCCGTGGCGAAGGATTCGAAGCGCCTCTCCAGGATTGCCTGGCGCATCTGGCGCGCCAGCTGAAGGAGCGTGTGCAGGTTGTGGATGGAGAGCAGGGTGGCGGAGAGCATCTCCTTGGCGATGATCAGATGGCGCAGATAAGCCCGGGAGAAGTTCAGGCAGGTGTAACAGCGACAGTTTTCGTCTATCGGATTTCCATCCCGGGCGTAGGCGGCATTCACCAGGTTCAGCCTGCCGCCGGGAATCATCGCCGCATGATGTCGCGCAAGAC
>JBBIPD010000103.1:5750-9199 GCA_037443025.1 Chloroflexota bacterium | reverse complement strand
CCTCGCTCATCGGCGCAACCAGGCGCACTGCGTGACCTAAACTGGCGATCGCCTGCGCCATCTTCATCACCTGCAAGGTATTGGCGCGCCGCGCCGGGATGTGACTGGGAGCAATGATAGCCACCTTCATCCGCTCGCCTCACGCCCTCTAATCAACAGCCTGACTTTCAGGGCTGAAATCAGGGAACCCAGAATATAAAATCCGGAGAGCAACGCCGCGCTCGCCAGATAACCATAAGCCGGCACGAAAATCAATATCCCCCCAATTTTGAGGAGCGCCAATGCCACATTCAGCTTGGTAGGAAAGTCCGGACGCCCCAAAGCCAGCAGAGCGTTCCGTCGCCAGTAAAAGGCGTTGGCGAATAAGAGACCCGCCATCAGTATCATTAAGCCGGGATATGCGGGCAGGTAATCTGGCGTGTACACATACCTGATCAGAGGTTGCCCCAGCAACACCAACCCCAAAGCTGCCGCCAGGGTATATCCGCCAGCGAGGTAGGTGCCCTGCTTTAATACCACGCGCACGTTCTCCCAGTTGCGTTGCGCCACCTGCCGGGTAAGCTCCGGATAAGTCGCCTGTGGCAAAGGGCTGATGGGCAATAATAATATGTTTGCCAATGAAAGCGCCAGCTTATAGTAACCCGTGTCCAGTGGACCTCGAAAATAGGATACCCAGAGCAATTCGCTATCCTTGGTAATCAGGCTGAGGGAGGCGCTGACATTGGTATGGATGGCAAAATTGATCAATTCGCGCCGCTGTGATTGCAGGACGCGGGCGTTCACCCGCCACCAACCGGCTTGCCAATGCCTTTGAGCCTCCATCAACGCCGCCAGGGTCAGGGTGACTGCTCCGACGACTTTCCCGACCAAATACGACAGGAGAATCCCCACCATTCCTCCACCCATGATATACACCACAAAAACCAGGACGAAAGTAACCCCGCTCTGCGCCATCGTTAATATCGCAACAGTGCGGAAGCGATCAAAGATTTGCAACAGCCCCAGCGAACTTTCGGATATCAGGTTTGCCAGCACAATCACCCCGTAGAGGATAAACCAACTCGTTGTGGAGGGGTTTTTGGCAAGGTATTCCGCTCCCAGCGGCGCCAGAAGCACAATCAATAAAAAAGCGATAACCGAGGCGAGCATCTCAACCATGGCTGCCGCTTTGAACACCGCCGCGGCGCGTGTCGAGTCATTCTGTTCCATGAAATGAGCCACGTATTTAATCACCAGCTCGCCCATTCGGAATGAAACCAGATTATTGATGACGCTGGTGAACATCATTATTGCGCCCAGGATGCCGAAATTTTCCACACCCAACAGGCGCGCCACCAGGATACCCTGCAGCATGCTGATAGCCGCAGCGGTGCCGGTCGCGCTGAAAAGGTAGCCGGAATTTTTGACCACCCTGCGAATCAGCTCGTGCTGAAACAGCCGTCGAAAAATCTTGCGCAACCAGATGAGTGGCGACTGAAGCTGCATCAGACCCCGCAAACGCAAGCGGCGCAGAGCAATTCGGCAATAAACCAACCGATTAAGTGGTCCTTACCTGACTTGCCCATTCACGCTCGTTGTGATACCAGGCGACCATACGGGCAACGCCCTCTTGCAGGGACACCTGTGGCGTCCACCCCAGGAGACGCTCTGCCTTACGGACATCTGCCCAGTTGGCGAGCATATCTGCCGGATGGGCAGGAAGTTGCTTCACATGCGCCTTTCGCCCAATGAGTCCTTCCAGCATCTGGATCAACTGATTCATTCTGATGGTCTCATGCCCGCCCAGATTAATGATTTCATAGCCCAGCGGCATTAACCCCAGAATGGTGCCGCGAGCGATATCGTCAACGTAGGTGAATCCGCGAGACTGCTCCCCATCCCCGTTGAGCAGCACAGGCTTCCCCTCAGCGATCCATTGAGTGAAGCGGAACATGGACATATCCGGGCGTCCAGCCGGACCGTACACCGTGAAATAGCGGAAGATCGTCACATCCAACCCATACAGGTAATGGTAAACATGGCATAGCGCTTCGGCGCTTTTTTTGCTGGCAGCATAAGCCTGCAAGGGTCTGTCGCTCTCAGCCGTTTCAGGGGTGGGCAAAGGGGCGTTGGCGCCGTACACGCTGGAGGTTGACGCCAGGATGAATTTGGGGATACCCAGGTTTTTACACATCTCCAGCAGATTCAAGGTGCCGGTGACATTGGTATCCAGATAAACCCAGGGGTTCTCCACCGACTGGCGCACGCCAGCCCGAGCCGCCAGGTTAATCACGGCAGTGAAAGAGACGCCGCCAGCGATATTTTGATGCTTTTTTTCCAACTCCAGCATAGCAGCCCTGTCGCTGATATCCAGCTTGTGAAAGTGAAAATTGGGCAATTGCTGCAATCGCCGGAGCCGATACTCTTTCATGCGGATATCGTAAGCATCGTTCAGGTTATCAATCCCTGTGACCTCATGCCCATCCGCCGCCAGAGTCTCGATGACGCGTGAGGCGATGAAGCCTGCAGCTCCGCTAACCAAATAATGAGCCATACCCGTCTCCAACCATTCCCTTCGCTGTCAAATCTCGCCGCCAGCCCGAAAATCCTGAAGATTCGGCTATGCCGGGAAGCCTCAGCAGAGATTCACAGACGCACAACTTTGGGGTGATTCCGCCCTCGAGCGCCCAGGGCGTTGCGTGTGTCCACGATCAGGCGAGCCGTTTCCAGAATCGCCTCATAATCATAACGGCTGTGGTTGGTGACGATGACCACACAATCCACCTCCCGCACCGCAGCCAGCAAATCCGGCACACTCTCCATCGCCCAATCGTCATGATTCAGGCGCGGGATATAGGGGTCGTGATAAAAGACATCCGCCCCTTTTTGCTTGAGCAAGCCGATTACATCCAAAGCCGGCGACTCGCGCAGGTCGTCAATATCGGGCTTGTAAGCGGCGCCTAACACCAGGATGCGACTCCCTTTAATCGGACGACCCTGGTCATTGAGCGCGTCCTGGATTTTGCCCACCACATAGCGGGGCATGCTGGTGTTGATTTCCGAAGCCAGCTCGATAAAGCGAGCCGTGTAATTCAAGGCGCGCAATTTCCAGGAGAGATACAGCGGGTCAATCGGAATGCAGTGACCTCCCAAGCCGGGTCCGGGGGTGAATTTCATAAACCCGAAGGGTTTGGTAGCGGCTGCGTCTATCACCTCCCAGACATCCACACCCAACCTATCGCACATGATTGCCATCTCGTTCACCAAGCCGATGTTGATCATGCGGAAGGTATTTTCAAGCAGCTTTGCCATCTCAGCCACCTCAGCCGAAGAGACCGGCACCACGGTTTCCAAAGCCTGGCAATACCAGGCTGCCGCGACCTCGGTGCAATTCGGGGTGATGCCGCCGATGACCTTGGGGGTGTTGAGAGTGGTCCAATCCTTGCGACCTGGGTCAACTCGCTCTGGAG
>JBBIPD010000103.1:0-5740 GCA_037443025.1 Chloroflexota bacterium | reverse complement strand
CCATCAAGAATTGCTGTTTTTACTGCCTCTCCTACGCCAGAAAGAAATTCTCTCCAACAGTCAGGTCGTGGTTTTCCTCCAGCTTCGGCAGCAAGATTTCCCGTGTAGTGCCGGGGTAGGTGGTTGACTCCAGCACCACCACCATTTTAGGATGCATGTATTTCGCCAGCTCCTCGGTGGCATTGAGAATATAGGACAGGTCCGGATCGCCGGTTTTGCGCAGGGGCGTTGGGACGCAAATGCTCACCGCATCCATCTCGCTTAAGACCTCAAAATCGGCGGTGGCTTGCAGCTTACCTGCGGCGACCAGGCGCGCCACCTGCTCATTGGGGACATCCTGAATGTGGCTCTCTCCGCGGCGGACGGTATCCACCTTGCGTTGATCAGGATCGATGCCGGTCACCTGAAACCCGGCTTCGGCAAAAACCACCGCCAGGGGCAACCCTACATAACCCAGACCCAACACCGCTACCCGGGCGGAGCGATTCTTCAGCTCTTCGATGAGTATATCCTTGGACAATTTGTTGTTCATGTTGTTCTGTCTCAAATGTTAGATTTACACCCGATATCCATAAAAATCCGAAAGGAGATTTTGCATTCTGTGATTCAACCGCTCAATCTCATCTTCGGTCAGATATTCCGCAAAGCCCCCTACCCTGCCTTTGCGCGTTTTATAAGAATCCTGATCGTTCTTTTCAGCAGGTTTGAGCATCCCGCTTTGAAATATCCCTTCTGCTTCCATCTTGCGCATGTTCTCAAACGAAGCAAACTCAACCGCTTCAGCCACGGTGGCGTCATCAATCCCTTCCAGTCCCAGAAAGTCCAGGATGCGGCGCAGCCCCTGTTGGGGGTTGTTTTTTAAGTCCTCATAACGCACCAGTAAAAAATCGCGGGGGATATGGCGGTTATCTGCCCAGATATTGTAATAGCGCAAGATCGTTTCAAAACCCCCTACTTCTCTATCAATGAATTCCCTCAATTCGCCTTCGAACACCGGACTGCGGGATTCATAAGGGTTCTCGCCAAACAGCCTGCCCCGTTTTTTCATTTCAAAGAAGCTCGATACAATCACATCTCGAGGGTCGCGTGAGAGAAAAATCACTTTCTTATTGCGGTACTTTGTTTTGGATTTCTCCAATTCATCCGCCGTCTTTAACATCGGACGGTCGTCATGGACAACCGTGATCATCGGAATTTTCGGGTGGGGTCGAGATTTCCAACGCAGGAAGAGGATATCCTCGTTTTCAGGCAGGGAAAAATGGCGGGCAATTGCCCGCCCAAGCATCAATCTCAACCAGGTGCGCCCACATTTCGGATAGGATATCAAATACACATCCGTTTTCTGGTGGGCGTACCAGCGTCGGATAGCTCTGGGTACCAGCGACCTGATTTGAATGCGTGTCCCAACCGGCAATCGGTCGTAAATAATGCGCGCGACTCTCATTTACACTCATTGAGCTGCCAGATAACCTTAAAAAAGGCTCAACTGGGTAGGCTCAGTCTTTTCACTTCGGGTTGGTTCCTGCTGTTCCGGAACCTGGGCAGCCTTGGCGATTATCTCCGGCAGACGTAAGAAATCCTCCTCGATTGCAGACATCAACGAGCGCTGATGCAGACCGGCTGCCGGATGATACATGGCAACCACCAGGCGTCCTCTTACCCGCATCGCCTGCCCATGTATCTCGCTGATTTTTGCGTTCGGCACAAAGTGCGCCAGGGAATATCGCCCCAGGGTGACGATCACCTTGGGGTTGATGGCGGCAATCTGACGCTCCAGGTATTCACTGCAAGCTGCCAGTTCCTGCGGCAGAGGGTCTCGATTTCCGGGCGGTCGGCATTTGACCACATTCCCAATAAAAACATCGGAGCGTTTCAGGTTGATCTTCGCCAGCAGCTCATCCAGATATTTTCCGGCTGCCCCCACAAACGGGCGACCCTGCTCATTTTCGTGAAACCCAGGTCCTTCACCGATAAACATAATCTCCGCGTTAGCGGGACCCTCCCCTGGAACGGCGTTCTTGCGGGAGTGGTGCAAATCACAACGAGTGCATACTGATACTTCTTGCGCAACCGCCTTTAATTCATCCGAAGCGTTCATTCCACAACTCCTATCTGCTCTGTTTCAGACATCTGACACGCTCGCCTGGTGTTCTTGATTCGCGCTCAGCCACCCACCCGCGTCCAACCAGTCGCGGTACGCCTGGTTCAGCCCGAAAACGGTCATAATGATTGCGTCCTCCTGATTATCCTTGTAGTAACGCGGACGACGCCCAACATTCTCAAAACCAAAACGCCTGTAAAGGCGCCGGGCGGCGAGGTTGCCCTCTCTCACTTCCAAAGTAGCCAGGCGGGCGCCTCTCTCAATCACCGCTTTGAGCATCTCCGCCAGGAGATGTTTGCCAATCCCCCTCTGCCTGTGGGCTGGGTGGACTGCTATCGTCGCGATGTGAGCCTCATCCATAATCAACCACGCCACCCCACACCCCACGACACTCGGGCTTTGCCCCTCCTGCTCCAACTCAGCCACCAACGAGAGTGAACTCAGGTTCTCCAATAATTCATAGCGAAATGCGTTCTCAGACCACGGGAGGCTGAACGAGAGACGGTCAATCTCCACCACACGGGCAAGATCGTCCAAACGCATGGGACGGATAATGAGCGAATCATCAAAGGTGGGCTTCAACAAATCAGCCTCATGTGAGATGAGATGGTTCATGGTTCAGGGATTGGCGTATTGTAATGCAAATAAATGGGAGACAGAACGGCGGCATCATCAACCTGTCCCAGGCGTAGGCGCTGCCACGCCAGCTCTGCCAAGAAAGACGGGCGGCGGACAGAATAAGCGGGCGATGCTCGAATGACCAGCCTGCGTTTGCGCCTCAACAGGCGGATTTCCTCTCCGCTCAACTCACCACAAACCAGGGTTGGCTCTTGAATCTGCTCGCTGAGCTCCTGGACGGTCAACACCTGCAGAGGCGGGTTGGATTTCCAAGGATTTTTCTCAAGCCGATACCAGCCAACCGCCAGGCGACTGCGCCCGGCGCGCACCACGGCTGCCATAGGCACTTGCTTGATCGGTTGCGCCGCAGCCAGAATATCCAACGTGGGCACGCCAATAAGGGGAATGTGATGAACGAAAGCCATGCCCTTCGCAAGCGCCAGACCCACGCGGATGCCGGTGAACGATCCTGGACCCAACGCCACCGCCAGGGCGCTTAACTCGCCGGGTTTGACGCCGCATTTTGTCAGCATGTCTGCCACAGCCGGCGCCAGCTCAACCGTGTGGTAATCCGGGCTGCTCCAGAGGTATTCGCTCAATACCTGAATCCCATCATAAAGAGCAATGCCCACCATGCGGGACGATGTATCTATAGCCAATAGCATCAACGCACTCCAAACACCTGCCGGCGGATACTCGCAAGCATTTCCTGATAACGTTTACCTGTTGCCGAGAACAGGAGATCGCGCTGTTCGTAATCAATCCAGCGCATTTTGATCCACAGAGCTTCCTTTGGCAACACCGACTGAATTCGGTCTGCCCATTCGACCACCAGCGGACCCTTCTCCAGCATCGCATCCAAATCCAGGTCAACCGCCTCCTGTGGATCGTTCATGCGATATGCGTCCAGGTGATAAAAGGATTGCCCATAAGGACCCCGATAGACGTTGACCAGAACAAAAGAGGGGCTGGTAACGGAATCTAACGATCCCCATCCGGCTGCCAATCCCTGAACCAAGACGGTTTTCCCTGAACCCAGGTCGCCAGCCAAACAAATCACATCGCCGATTTGGAGCAACGTCCCCAGACGCATGCCCACCCGTCGGGTTTGCTCTGGACTGCGGCTGATGAATTCCATCGAGTTTGCATCAAATATGGGCATATTCTTAGAGATTATACAGTGTAATTTAGAAAGCGAGCGTCTTTTTACCAAAGAGTCGTCTGGCATCCGAATTGAAACCGACTCCTGGGTTAAGGTCGTATCTCCAGTCTGGCTAGAGAGGCTGCCACTCGCTTCAAACCGACTTTCTCAAAAAAGATATCCACAATTTCGTCATCATCTTGAATGCGGCTGTTCAGCACCATCCCCTCCGCCCAAATCGGATGGAATATGCGCATTCCAGGGCGATACCGCGGTTCAATCAGCGGGGCTGAACGGCTTTGAGGTTCTTGCCAGAGATTCGCCCCCGAACCGACCCTGGTCAAGCGGCGCCCGCTTTGGCTTGTCTGACTCTCGTCCAACAAGGTCATGGGGATATCATCCAAAAAACGGGAGGGTTCCACCGGCTCCGAGAATCCATAGGCGCTGCGGTTTTGGGGGTAAACCAGGTACAGGCGATCCCTGGCGCGGGTGATGCCCACATAGAACAGACGGCGTTCTTCCTGCATGGCATCGGGGTCATCAAACGAACGGCTGTGGGGGAGCATACCATCCACCAAACCGACGATAAAAACCACCCGAAATTCCAATCCTTTGGCAGCATGTAAAGTGAGCAGTGTAGGCACGTTGGCGTTGGCTTCCAGGGTATCCTGGTCGGACACCAGGGCTACCCGCTCCAGAAAAGCGTCCAAACCCTGCTCAGAGAACTCCGCCGCCAGGCGGCGCAGTTCCAGCACATTCTCCCAGCGCTCGCGCCCTTCCTCGGTTCCATCATCGAGATATGCCTGATAGCTGATATCTTCCAAAATCAGGTCCATCAGGTTCACCGGGGAGAGCCTGCCAATCATCTCCCGCCAGCGGTTGAATCGTTCCCCAAAAGACGCCAGGGCGGCAGTCGCCCGACCGGGGAAGTTCTCGATTACCTTCGGTTGTGCGCCTGAACCCAGCTCTAGCAAAACCTCGCCCATGCTGCGGTTGATTTTTTGGGCATAGGTGCGCAACGCCAGAAGGGTCTTGTTCCCGATTCCGCGGGGCGGGGTGTTGATAATCCGGGTCAGGCTGACATCGTCATTCGGGTTGCGCAACAGGCGCAAGTAGGCGATGACGTCCTTGACCTCGCGTCTGCCATAGAAACGTTGCGCCCCAACCAGCTTATAAGGCAGACCAGCCTGTAAAAATGCCTCTTCCAAAAGGCGGGACTGGGGCGGTACATCACAGCAAAATCCCCCGGCTCAGCCTGCTTCCGCCCCACGCTGCTGGCGATGGTCTCCACCACAAAGTCTGCCTCCGAGCGATCATCATAGGTCTCGTGCAGGATGACCTTTTGACCCTGCCCCCGCTCGGTGAACAGGTTTTTAACCATCCGAGATGGATGCTGATTGATCACCGCCATGGCGACATCCAGAATGGACTGGGTGGAGCGATAGTTCTGCTCCAGAATGATCACCTGGGTATCCGGAAAATCCCGCTCCAATCGCTGTAAATTGCGGTAATCCGCTCCC
This sequence comes from Chloroflexota bacterium, assembly GCA_037443025.1. GTDB lineage: Bacteria > Chloroflexota > Anaerolineae > Anaerolineales > UBA4823 > JAQBDA01. The sequence continues at coordinate 360 of JBBIPD010000103.1, read as the reverse complement.
CGCCAACCATAGATAGATTGATCGGTATCCCCCACCACGAAGAAATTGCGGTGAAAGGAGACCAGTTGTTTGATCAGGATGTATTGCGCCTGGTTGGTATCCTGGAACTCATCCACCAGGACGTGTTCAAAGCGACGGGCGTATTTCTCCCGAACGGCGGGCTGATTTTCAAAGAGATACACGCTCCATAATATCAAGTCATCAAAATCGAGCGCGTTGCAGCCGAGTAAGAGTTCCTGGTAACGGCGATAAACCCTGGAGATCACCTCATCCCGATAAGTCTGCACCGGGAAATCATCGGGCAAAATCAGGTCATTCTTGGCGTTCGAGATGGCGTTATGCACTGCGTTGGGCTGGTTT
>JBBIPD010000102.1:0-9242 GCA_037443025.1 Chloroflexota bacterium | reverse complement strand
CAGGCCCGGGAGGGCGGGGCAGAGGCGGTCGCCATGGCAATCGAGATTGAACCGTAAAGGAGAATGGGAAATGAGTATCTCCACAATATTCGTCGTTGGCGCAGGGACGATGGGAAATGGGATTGCCCAGGTGGCAGCCACCTCTGGCTATCAGGTCGCCCTGATGGACATCGCGCCTGAGCAGCTCGAAAAAGCCAGACTCACCATCGCCCGTTCGGTCGAGAAGCTGGCGAGCAAGGGGGTGATCAACGAAGAGCAGAAAAACGCCGCCTTGAACATCCCCTTCTATCAAAATCTGGAGAGCGCGGCTGAGGCGGATTTGATCATCGAAGCTGCAACCGAAAACCCGGAGATAAAACTCAAGATATTCAGGGACATCGATCAAATCGCCCGCGCTGAGGCGATCTTAGCCTCCAATACTTCTTCAATCAGCATCACCAAAATCGCCGCCGCCACACAGCGCCCGGAGCAGGTAATCGGGATGCACTTCATGAATCCGGTGCCGCTGATGCGCCTGGTCGAGGTCATCCGCGGGTTGGCTACCTCTGATGAGACCACAGCCACGATTATGGACGTCTGCCGCAGGATGGGTAAAGAACCGGTAGAAGCCAAAGATTCGCCCGGCTTCATCTCCAACCGCATTCTCTGCCCGATGATCAACGAAGCCATTTTTGCCCTACAGGAAGGCATCGGCAGCGCTGAAGCCATAGACAGTGTGATGAGATTGGGTATGAACCACCCGATGGGACCGCTGACGCTTTGCGATCTGATTGGGCTGGATGTGGTGCTTTCCGTGATGGAGGTGCTGCAGCGTGATACAGGGGATGATAAATATCGTCCAGCCTATTTGCTGCGCAAGATGGTGGACGCCGGTTACCTGGGCAGGAAAACCGGTCGGGGTTTTTACCAGTACTGAACATCATCCTCAGAGACAAACCCGATATCCACCTCAAGATGACCCATCATCAACAACATTTCAGGACGGGTAAATGTCCGGGACCGGCGAGGAGAGGATGAGTCAAGAACATTCTGCGACCACCTATGATTTCGTCATCATTGGCTCAGGATTCGGGGGTAGCGTTTCTGCCCTGCGCCTGACGGAAAAGGGTCACCGCGTGTTGGTGCTGGAGCGCGGCAAACGCTTCAGGGATGAAGATTTTCCCAAAACCACATGGAACGTGTTTAAGTATATCTGGGCGCCGGCGTTGCGCTGCTTTGGCATCTTGCAGTTGACGCCATTTCGAGATGTGTTTGGCCTTCACGGGAACGGCGGCGGCGGGGGGAGCCTGGGCTACGCCAATGTGCTGATGCAACCGGACGATCGCCTGTTTGAAAATCCCGCCTGGAAGAAATTCGCCGACTGGAAATCCGTCCTGGCGCCGCATTACGCCACGACGCGGCGCATGCTGGGGGTGACCACCAACCCCCGGCTGTGGACTGCGGATGGGGTTCTAATGGAAATCGCCTCCAGGCTGGGGGTGCAAAACACATTCCGACCAACCGAAGTAGGCGTGCTGTTTGGGGCTGACGAGAGCCAGGAAGGCGTTGAGACGGCGGATCCCTATTTCAATGGCGAGGGACCCAACCGTCGGACATGCATCCACTGCGGGGGCTGCATGGTTGGCTGCCGGTATGCCGCGAAAAACACCCTGGTCAAGAACTATCTTTACCTGGCGGAGAAATGGGGAGCGGAGATTTGGGCTGAATGCGAGGCGCGCGATGTGCGTCCTTTACCGCCAGGTCAAAGCGACGGGGCGCGTTACGAGGTGGTTTATCGCCGCTCCACCGCCTGGTTCGCCAAACCCGAAAAGGTGATACGGACCAGGAATGTGGTCTTCTCGGCGGGGGCGCTGGGGACTCTGTCCCTGCTGTTCCGCTGCCGGGATGAGACCAAATCGTTGCCCAAAATCTCGCCCCGCCTGGGCGATCTGGTGCGCACCAACAGCGAGGCTTTACTGGGTGTGACCAGCCGAGAGAAAAAGATAGATTATTCCAAAGGGATAGCCATCACCTCTATCTTCCAGGCGGATGCGGTCACCGCCATTGAGCCGGTGCGTTACTCGGCAGGCTCCTCCTTTATGCGTTATCTGGCTGCGCCGCTGATTGAAAAGGGCAAGACCCCCCTTGTGCGCGTCAGCCTCTCCCTCCTGCAAATACTTACCCATCCGATTGACTTTCTGCGCACCCACGTTCTGCCAGGTTGGGCGCAGCGCACCACCATCCTGCTCGTGATGCAGACCGAGGATAATTACATCCGCCTGCGCCTGGGAAGAAGCCTCTTCACCCTGTGGCGGCGTAAGCTGGTCTCTCAGCCTGCGGCGGACCGCAAACTCGCCGGAAAAATCGACATCGGGCACTGGGTGACGCGAGAATACGCCAGGATGACCAATTCCGTCCCGGCGGGGACGATTAACGAGGGCTTATTGAACGTGCCGATGACCGCCCATATCCTGGGAGGCTGCCCGTTTGGCGCCAACGACCAGGAAGGTGTGATTGACCTGAAGTGCGAGATTTTCAATTATCCAGGCTTATACGTCGTGGATGGCTCCATTATGCCTGGCAACCCAGGCGTGAACCCCAGCCTGACCATCACTGCCCTGGCGGAGTACGCCATGAGCCAGATTCCCAACAAGCCGGGCGCCGTCTCTCGCCCGCCCATTGGCGTGGAAACCTTACCGCAATCGAGCCAGGAATTACAGCCCGTAACTTGGGCGCCCCCGATAGGCGCTCAATCCGCCGGGGTTACCCCGGGGCGGGCATCACGTCATCCGTCTCATTGCAGATGACCGCACGCCGGGCACGCCTCCACCCGCCGGATGGTCAGCGAATCCAGGCTCATCACCTCCCCGTCGAAAATCAGCAGCCTGCCCTTAAGATTTTCGCCAACACCCGTCAGATATTTCAAGACCTCGATTGCCTGCAGGCAGCCGATCACACCCGGGGTAGCGCCAATAACCGGGAAGGTCTCCTTTGGAGGCGGGGTGGGGATGAAGCATTTCAGGCAAGGGGTTTCAGGAGGATGTAAAAAGGTCAATTGACCCATCAACCCCCAGATTGCGCCGTGGACGAGGGGGATGTGATGGGCAATAGAGTAATCATTCAGCAGGTAACGGGTGTCATAGTTATCCAGGCAATCCACGATGACATCCACATCCCCGATGATCCGCTCCACACTGCTGGCGTCCAGATACTCGGCGAAGGTGGTAATGGTTATCGAGGGATTCAGGGCGCGCAGAGTTTTGCCCGCAGACACTGCTTTGGCTTCCCCCAGGCGCTCGTCGCTGTGCAAAATCTGGCGGTTCAAATTGGAGAGTTCTACCCGGTCAGCGTCGCAGATGCGAATCTCGCCCACGCCCGCCGCCGCCAAATACATCGCCGCGGGGCTGCCCAAACCTCCCGCGCCGGCGACGAAGACGCGCGACTTTTTGACCTTCTCCTGCCCCTCGCGCCCCCATCCAGGCAGGAGCATCTGCCGGTTATAACGCACCAAATCATCAGCATCTAATGGGGTCATTTCAGGCACCTCCGCTTTATTCATGCCCATTCCCTCCTCGTAATGGCTTCGATTCATCTCTGACCATGACCAACAACCGCTCGTCTATCAGATTCAGCCGATAAATAACAGAAAACAGAAGGCTTATCCGCCGGAAATATCCAGGCATTGCCTGGGGGGCGATAGTCCTGAAGCCAAAACGTGCATAAAACGCCTCCAGATTGGCACGGCAGGTCAGGTACAATCTGCTGGGATGTTCCGTTAACAGGCGATTGATGATTGCGCTGGCAACCCCCTGATGACGCCAATCCGGCGCCACCGCAATCGAGGCAAGCTCCATGCTTCCTTCTCCATGGGGCTTGATCTGACCGCAGCCAATCAGGACCCCCTCAGAGGTGATAGCAACAACAAAGCGTCGCCAGTCCAGGTTCATGGGATTAATTTTCACCAACCTCACCAGGGAACGAATGGCTGGAAAATCGCTCTGCCTCGCTGAACGAATTTCAAACATAGAACGGATTATCTCACAGGGTTGCTCAAATGTTCAAACATTTTTATATTCATCTTGACAGATTGCCCTCGCCTGGGTAAAATCTCGCCCAATCAACAAAGGATCAGCCCAGAGTGTCTCAGACCCGTTTTTCCCGCTATTTCTACGGCTACTATTATTACGGCTTCCAGCTAACGGTTGCCGTTGGTAGCGCTTAAGCGGGTTCAGGAGAGGACGATTACCCAAAATGCGAAGCTAACGGCTTCGCATTTTTTTATTTTTCGAGGAGGCGCTATGCCCGTTCGTGGAGTGCGCGGCGCAATCACAACCGAAACCGATGAACCAGAAGCCATCTATCAGGCGACGCTAGAGCTGCTTCACGCCATATTGCAAGCCAATCCGTCCCTGCAGAGCGATGACCTTGCCAGCGTTCTGTTCAGCGTGACCTCCGACCTGACCTCCGCTTTTCCGGCGCAGGCGGCGCGCCAGATGGGATGGAGCCAGGTGCCGTTGATGTGCTTCCTGGAAATCCCGGTGCCCGGTAGCCTGCCGAGGTGCATCCGGGCGCTGCTGCACTGGAACACCGATTTACCGCAGACATCCATCCACCATGTTTATCTGGGGCGGGCTGCTGCCTTACGCCCTGACCTGAGCAGCGGGGATTAAGCCCAGGCTGCACTGTTTCCAACATATTTAACGACAAAGGAAGGAGCGTTCACTATGATGATCATTATGCGCAGCAACGCCACCGAGGAGGAGATTGGGAATGTGGTGCGCCTGGTACAAGCCAATGGTCTTGGGGCGCATCTCTCCCTGGGAGAGGAACGCACTGTCATCGGCGCCATTGGCGACGGACGCCCGGTGGACAAGGATCAATTCCTGTATATGCCGGGGGTGGACCGAATTGTGCCGATTTCACGCCCATTCAAGCTCGCCTCGCGCGAATTTTGCCCTGAAAACTCGGTCTTCCCCATCAACGGGGTCAGGATTGGAAGCGATGAGGTGGTGATCATTGCCGGTCCCTGCGCCGTAGAGAGCCGCGCCCAAATCCTGGAGATAGCCTACGCCGTGCGCGAAGCCGGCGCTCATGCCTTACGGGGGGGCGCCTTCAAGCCGCGCACCTCCCCTTACTCCTTCCAGGGAATGGGCGAGGCAGGTTTGAGCCTGCTCGCCGAAGCGCGCGCAGCCACCGGTTTGCCCGTTGTCACCGAGGTTATGTCGCCAGAACAGGTGGATTTGGTCGCAAGCTACGCGGATGTGCTCCAGATTGGGGCGCGCAACATGCAGAACTATTCCCTGCTCCATGCAGCCGGCGCCAGCCAGCATCCGGTGCTCCTCAAGCGGGGGATGTCGGCGACGGTGGAAGAATTGCTCATGGCGGCTGAGTACATCCTCTCGCATGGCAACCGGCGGGTCATCCTGTGCGAGCGGGGTATCCGTACATTCGAAACCGCCACACGCAACACGACTGATATCAACGCTATCCCTGTGCTTAAATCCCTCACGCACCTGCCGGTCATCCTGGATCCCAGTCACAGCATTGGCAACTGGCAGTTTGTGAACGCCATCGCCCGCGCCGGAATCGCCGCCGGCGCCGACGGGCTGATTGTGGAGGTGCATACCAACCCAGGCGAGGCGCTATCCGATGGGGGTCAATCGCTCAAGCCTGAGCGTTTTGCCTCACTGGTGAGCCAGGCTCGAGCGATTGCCGAAGCCATCGGACGCTCGGTTGCGCCGCCTCACCCGATTCACCCCACCGCAGGAGAGACATGGACAATCCAGACACCTTGAGCAATACCCGGATCACCATCGTTGGATTGGGGTTGATGGGCGGTTCGCTCGCCCTGGCGTTGCGGGGGCGATGCCGCAGCCTTTGGGCGGTTGATCCCGACCCGGAGACCCAAAGGCTGGCTCTGGAGCAAAAAATCGTTGAGCGGATTTCCGGCGACCCTGCCCCTATCCTGCCTGAAACGGAGCTGATCATCCTGGCTGCGCCGGTCAGGGTCATCCTGCATCTGATTTCACAGCTCCCGGAGATACACCCGGGCAACCCAGTGGTGCTCGATTTAGGTTCGACAAAAACCCAAATTTGCCAGGCGTACCAATGCCTGCCAGAACGCTTTGACCCCATCGGCGGGCATCCAATGTGCGGCAAGGAGACCTCCGGGTTGGCGCAGGCAGAAGCAGATTTATTCAGAGGTGCACCTTTTGCCCTGACCCCGCTTGAGCGCACTTCGCCCCGGGCGCGTTCCCTGAGCGCTCAGGTGGTGGAGGCGGTGGGCGCCAGGGCAATCTGGCTCGATCCAGCGACTCACGATCGCTGGACAGCCGCCGCGAGTCACATGCCCTACCTGCTCTCGATTGCGCTGAGTCTGGCTACCCCACCAGAAGCAGCTCCGCTGATTGGACCCGGCTTCAAAAGCGTCTCTCGCCTGGCGGGCAGCTCAACGGTCATGATGGGAGATATCTTGAACACCAACCGGGAGAACGTGCTGAGCGCGCTCAGCCTGTTTCGGGCGCAACTCGAGCAATTGGAGCTCAACCTGCGCCAGGGCGACGAGGCAGGGTTGATGGCGGGGCTGATTCGGGGACAACAGGCTCGCCAGCACCTTCTGGCAGCCCAGGCTGAGGGAGGTGCAAGATGAACCTGACCGTCACCCCAGGCGCCGCCCTGCGCGGCGCGACCAGGCTGCCCGGGGATAAATCCATCTCCCATCGCGCCGCGCTGCTGGCGGCTCTGGCAGAGGGAGAAAGCCAGATTGACAACTTTTTGATTTCGGGGGTTACCCGCGCCATCCTGGGCGCGCTATCCTCCCTGGGTGTCGGTTGGGAACTGGATGGAACCCGGCTCACGGTGCAAAGCCAGGGTTGGCGAGGCTGGCGTCCGCCTGCCGCGCCGATTGATTGCGGCAATTCCGCCACAACCCTGCGCCTTCTGGCGGGAGCGCTGGCTGCTGCGGGCATGCCTGCTATTCTGGATGGCGCGCCCGGCTTACGCGCCCGTCCCATGATGCGGATCATCGAACCATTGCAACAGATGGGGGTGGCGATCACTGGCGATAAGGGGCGAGCGCCGTTGCGCCTGAGTCGATTCACTCACCCATTGCGCCCTCTGGATTACACCCTGCCCGTCGCCAGCGCCCAGGTGAAATCCTGTCTGCTGCTGGCGGCTCTGGCGGCGCATGGGCGGACAACCTTACGCGAGCCAGCCCCATCCCGCGACCACAGCGAGCGCCTCCTGCGCAGTCTAGGGATTGACATCACCACCGAGCAGCACACCCAAAATCATCTCGCCTCACCCCAATATCTCACCCACCTCAATCCACCCTGCCCTCTGAGCTTGCCGCCGTTGAGGCTGAAGGTTCCAGGGGATTTCTCCGCCGCGGCGTTCATCATCGTGGCAGCCTTGATCACACCCGGCTCACAGGTCACCCTGAGCAACGTCGGTTTGAACCCGACCCGCACCGGCTTGCTGGACGCGCTCAGCGCGATGGGGGCGAGGATTCATCTCTCGGCAACCGGCGAACAAAACGGAGAACCGATTGGAGATTTGAGCGTGGAGGCATCGTCTTTGCGCGGCGTATGCATCGAAGGCTCTCTGGTGGTGCGGATGATTGATGAATTCCCCGCCTTTGCCGTCGCCGCGGCTTACGCCCAGGGGGAGACGGTCGTGCGTCAGGCTGAAGAGCTGCGCTATAAAGAATCCGACCGCATCGCTGCCCTGTGCGCAGAACTGCGCGCTCTGGGGGTTGATGTCGAGGAAGCCCAGGATGGGTTCAGCATCCGAGGCGGCGTCATCCCTCGGGGAGGGCTCGTCCGATCTCATGGGGATCATCGCCTGGCGATGGCGTTGGCAATTGCCGGTTTAGCCTCGCAGCAGCCGATTACGGTCAAAGACGCCGAGGTGATTGACGAGTCCTTCCCGGCGTTCGGGGAAACCCTGCGCAACCTGGGCGGGTGGCTCAGCCTTGAAGAATAATATGACGGAATTCGCCAAGCCTTACCTGCAACTGGGATTGATTGGCTACCCGGTGAAACACAGCCTCTCGCCGCGCATTCACCAGGCAGCGTTGGAAAGCCTGGGGGTTGAGGGGAGATACCATCTGTATCCCGTTCCGCCATTGCCGGAGGGAAAATCCGATTTGGAGGCGTTGCTAGAACAACTGCGTCAGGGTGTAATTGACGGCTTGAACGTCACCATCCCCCACAAACAATCCGTCCTGCCATATTTGGACGAATTGACCGAGGACGCTGGCGCTATCGGAGCAGTGAACACGCTCTATGAGAAAAGAGGGCGGCTGATTGGCGATAACACCGACGCCGCTGGTTTCTGGGCTGACCTGCAATTGCGCCTGGGGAGGTGGAAGGGCGAGCGACGGGCGCTTGTCCTGGGGGCAGGCGGCGCGGCGCGGGCGGTGGTGTATGCCCTGCTCCAATACGGATGGCATGTGGCGGTGACGGCGCGACGACGGGAGCAAAGCCTGAGCCTGGTGGAAAACTTTCGCCGCTTGAGCGGCAAGCTGCCAGATAGAGCAGCAGGCGGCGAATCGGACGCGCCCTGCCTGGAGGTCATCCCCTTCACGGAACAGGGGATATCGGATTTCCTCGCCCACACCCCCGCCAGCCGCAGAGTTCTGATTGTCAACGCCACTCCGGTAGGGATGGAGCCAGATTTCGACGATAATCCATTGCCGGCGAGCCTCCCCCTGCCAGAGGGCGCTTTTGTTTATGATTTGATCTATCGCCCCGCCGAGACCGCCCTGTTACGATCTGCCCTCGCCCAGGGGTTGCCCGCCTGCAACGGTTTGGGGATGCTGGTCGAGCAGGCAGCCCTGGCTTTCGAGCGCTGGACGGGTGAACCAGCTCCCCGCAGGGCGATGTATGCAGCCGTTCAGTCCTATCAGATTGAGGATATCAACTCAGACCAGGATAAGGTATATTCGAGGGACAGATGCAACCCGCCGAGAGATTGAACCGTTTGAGTACCCAATTTTTTGCCAACTTGAACGCCAAAATCGTTGCTCTGGAGTCTGAGGGGAGAGACGTCATCCGCCTCGATATCGGCTCGCCCGATCTGCCGCCCCCGCCGGAGGTCATCGCCGCCCTGGCTGACTCGGCTGCAAAACCAGATAGCCACGGCTATCAGGCGCACAACGCCACGCAGGCGCTCCGCCAGGCTTGGGCAGAGTTATATCAGCGTCTTTACGGCGTAGAGTTGAACCCGGATAAGGAAGTCCTGCCCCTCTTGGGGTCAAAAGA
>JBBIPD010000101.1:0-9245 GCA_037443025.1 Chloroflexota bacterium | reverse complement strand
ACACAAGTTGCACCCCTTTTTCAATCCCCTCACCTAAAGTGCCAAACTCCAGGGGGTGGGCGATGGGGTTTGTTGCCATGGGGTGAGGGTGAAATATTCACCGCGAAGACGCGGAGAGCGCGGGGAGCGCGGAGGGGGTGGGCGCGGCGAGTCCCAACACCGACTATCTCAACCCGCAGCGGTTACTTCCCCCCTTCTTCTCCTGTGCAGCGGGAGAAGAAGGGGTAGGGGGATGATGAGGACGCAGTCCCCTGCGCCCGCGCCGGGGGCGCCGCCAAAGTTGTCCCCCGGGTCGCAATTTGCTATAATCACCGGTGAGGGGTATTCTGTTCTCGAGGAGAAATAAAATGCAAAGCACAACCTTCGCTTTTAAATCCCCGGACGGACCGGAGATTTTCGTCTATAAATGGGCGCCGCAGGCGGGGGTGCAGCCCAAAGCCGCAGTGCAAATCGCTCACGGCGCGGCGGAACACGCCCTGCGCTACGAGCGCTTCGGCAGGTTCCTGGCAGACGCCGGCTACGTGGTCTATGCCAACGATCACCGCGCTCACGGCAAGACCGCCAAAACCCTGGACAAGGCGGGCATCGCCGAGCCGGGCGTCTGGGACGGCATCCTGCGCGACGTCCATCAGCTCACCCAGATCATCCGCCAGGAGAACCCGGGCTTGCCGATCTTCTTCTTTGGGCACAGCATGGGATCGCTCATCGCCCAGCAATACATCCAAAACTGGGGCGGCGAGCTGAAAGGGGCAATCCTCTCCGGCACCTTCGGCTCCCTGGGCGGCGACCCGGCGGCGATCATCGCCATGGGCGAGCAGGCAGCCCAGGCGGAGGGCGATGACGCCCCCTCCCAGCTTTTCATCGGCATGTTCGCCGGTTTCAACCAGGCGTTCGAGCCGGTGCGCACCGGCTTCGAGTGGCTCTCGCGGGATGAAGCGGAGGTGCAGAAGTATGTGGACGACCCCTGGTGCGGCTTCCCCTTCAGCAACCGCATGGTCATCGAGCTGTTCAAGGGGGCGGCGGAAACCTGGAGACCGGAGAACGAGCAGCGCATCCCCAAAGACCTGCCCCTGCTGGTGGCTTCGGGCGATATGGACCCCGCCGGCGCCAACACGGCTTCGGTCAAGGAGCTGGTGGAGCGCTACCGCGGCTACGGCATGACGGATATCACCCTCAAATTCTATCCCCAGGCGCGCCACGAGATTTTAAACGAAACCAACCGCGACGAGGTGCAGCGGGATATCCTGAACTGGATGGAGGCGGTGCTGAAGCGCTAAGAGTTCACCGCGGAGAAGAACTCTCAACGCAGAGAGCGCGGCAAAAATTCTCTGGTGCGGTACAATACCCCCATGCCCCCCGAACTCGATTCCGACATCATCACCCCCGCACTGCTCCAGACCCTGCGCCAGGAGTACCGCCTGGACTGGCACGGCGTGCATGGATACGCCCACTGGCTGCGGGTGCGCCAGAACGGTCTGCGCCTGGCGGAGCTGACCGGCGCCAACCCCAGGGTGGTGGAGCTGTTCGCTTTCCTGCACGACATCTGCCGCCAGAACGACATCGTGGACCCGGGGCATGGGCAGCGCGCCGCCGATTTCGCCGCCGGGCTGCCCGACGTGCGCCGCCTGCTCACCCCGGCGGAGCTTGACCTGCTCCGCCAAGCCTGCGCCGGACATACCCGCGGCGAAACCCAAGCCGACCTCACCGTGCAGGTCTGCTGGGACGCCGACCGCCTGGACCTGGGGCGAATCGGCATCCATCCCGACCCGCGATTCCTGTGCACCGAGGCGGCGCGCCAGCCCGAAATCATCGCCTGGGCGCACCGCCGCAGCCTGGGCGGTGTATAAAACCTATCCTCTGCCAGCTTCTTCGCTTGCCAGCTCGCGGCGCAGTATCTTGCCTACCAGAGTCTTGGGCAGGCGCTCGCGGAATTCGACATATTTGGGCACCTTGTAGGGCGCCAGGTTCTCCCGGCAGAAGGCGATGATCTCATCTTCGCTGGCGCTCTGCCCCTGCTTGAGGACGATGAACACTTTCACCCGCTCGCCCTTGCCCGGTTCCGGCACCCCAATCGCCGCCGCCTCCTGCACTTTGGGATGCTCATACAGCACATCCTCGATTTCGCGGGGGTAGATGTTGAACCCGCCCGCCCCTAAAATCATGTCCTTCTTGCGGTCCACAATCCGGAAGTAGCCGTCTTCGTCCATCACGGCGATATCGCCGGTGTAGAGCCAGGGCGGGCAGTCGGGGGGTTCGTTGGGGTCGCGGCGCAGGACGTTGGCGGTCTCGTCGGGCAGGTTCCAGTAGCCCTTCATCACCTGCGGACCGCGCACGCAAAGCTCCCCCGCCTCGCCCGGCGGCAGGGTCGTCTCGCCGCTGTCCACATCCACGATTTTCGCCTCCGTATCCGACCAGGGCAAGCCAATCGTGCCGATGCGGTTCTCGCCATACGCCGGGTTGCCGTGGGTCACCGGCGAAGCCTCGCTCAAGCCGTAACCCTCCACCAGGCGGGCGCCGGTCAGCGCCTGGAAGCGCTGCTGCACTTCCACCGGCAGCGGCGCCGCCCCGCTGCAGCAGACCTTGATGGAGCGCAGGTCGTATTGGTGAACCCGGGGGTGGTTGATGATGGCGATGTACATGGCAGGCACGCCCGGGTAGTACTTCGGCTTGTGCCTGTGGATGGTTTTGAGGATGTCGTCCAGATCGCGCGGGTCGGGGATGAGGATCATCGTCCCCGCCCCCGCCACGCAGGTGTTCATGCACATGGTCATGGCGTAGCTGTGGAAGAGGGGCAGGGCGGTCAGGCACGAATCCTGCGCCTCGCTCCCGCCGGTCCATTTGATGGACATATAGGCGTTGCTCAGGATGTTCTTGTGGGTGAGCTGAGCGCCTTTCGCCAAGCCCGTGGTGCCGCCGGTGTACATCAGCACCGCCGTGTCGTCCCAGTCAATCTCCACCTTTTGGGGTCTGGCGGGGGCGCGCCTCAGCAGTTCGCTGAACCAATGCGCCCCGGCGTCGCCGGAGATATCGGCTTTGTGACCCTTCTTTTTCTCCAGCAGCAGGCTGAAGAGCAGCCTGAGCAGGGGCGGGAAGTAGGTCTTGATTTGGGCGACGATCACCTGGCGCAGGGGCGTCTCGGGGCGCAAGCCGCGAATCATGGCGTAGGTGTTGCTGAGGGTGATGATAATCTCCGCCCCGGAGTCGTTCACCTGGTGTTTTATCTCGCGGGCGGTGTAAATCGGGTTGCAGGGCACGGCGATGCACCCCGCCCGCAGGATGGCGTAATAGGCGATGGGGAACTGCGGGCAGTTGGGCAGATGGATGGCGATGCGGTCGCCCTTGCCCGCTCCCAATCCCTGCAGGGCGGCGGCGAAGCGGTTCACGCTGTGGTTGAACTCGGCGTAGGAGATGACCCGGTCTTTGAAGATCATCGCCGGGTGATTGGGGTATTTCGCCGCCATCTCCTCCAGGATAGCCGGCAGGGTGGTGCGGGGATACTCGATATGCTCCGGCACATGCGGTTCGTAGAATTTCAGCCAGGGTTTCTCTGCTGGCATCTTTCCCTCCCAATTGGATAAACAGACTTTGACCCGGGTTCTGGATGCGGTTATCCCCCCGGGCGGTTGGCTCTTATTTGCCCTCCTTTTTGACCATCTCCAGGGCAATCAGCGCCGCGCCGTGCGCCCCAACCAGTTGCGGGTGGCGGGGCAGAATCACCTTCTCACCGGTCTCTTCTTCCAGCAGGCGCGGCACCGCCGGGTTCTGCGCCACGCCCCCCGAAAGAATCAGGGGCGGCGTCAGCCCAAGCGCGCGAATCATCGCCGCGATGCGCTTGATGAGCGAGCGGTGCAGCCCGCGCAGGATAGACGCCAGGGGCGCGCCCTGGGCGATGAGCGAGACCACCTCGCTCTCGGCGAAGACGGTGCAGGTGCTGGAGATGGGCGCTTCTTCCAGGGTGGATAACGCCTCCTGCCCCAGGCGCTCCAGCGGCACCTGGAGGCGGTTTGCCATGTTCTCCAGAAAGCGCCCCGTCCCTGCGGCGCATTTATCGTTCATCACGAAATCCAGCACCCTGCCTTCCCCGTTGATGGCGATGACCTTGCTGTCCTGCCCGCCGATGTCCACCAGCGTCCCGCCATGCCCGAACTCGCGGAATATCCCCCGGGCGTGGCAGGAGATTTCGGTCACCTGGCGCGCCGCCCCGGGCGCCAGCCGCCGCCCGTAGCCCGTCGCCACCAGGGGGACGCCGTCCAGAGCGCCCGCCTGCTCTGCGGCGATTTGCAGGATGCGCTCCACCTGCTCCCCCGCCCGCGGCTGAGTCGCTTCCAGGAGATGCCAGGTCGCCTTCCCCTGTGCCCCCACGCCGACGATTTTGACGGTTGTCGAGCCGATGTCAATCCCCAGGGCAAGGATATCCGCCATCTTCAGCCCTCCAGCATCTCGATAAAGGCGTCCAACCGGCTGGCGACCTGCCCTTCGGCGAAGGCGCGCGGGTCGTTGTGGTCGGCTTCCAGGAGCAGCGCCGGGATTTTGCACTCGCGCAGCAGCCGGTCACGCTGGTCTATCTGCCCCATCGAATACGGCTTACAGGAGCGGTCGGAATGCAGGATGACTCCGTCCAGGTGGTATTTTTCTATCATTGATTTCATCTTTGCCAGCTTATCCCCTGCCCCCCGGTTCAGGATGGGGTAGATGTAGGTGCGCGCCATCCCCTCCAGGGGATCCTGGGTGTCAATCAGGTCCGCCAGTTCGCCCCAGGCGTGGGTGTAGGTGGAGGCGACGATGGCGATGCCGTGCCGCCCCAGGTATTCAGCCAGGTAGCGCAGGCGGTACCAGATGGGCAGGTTATCCCACAGCAGACGTTTGCGCTCGTTTTTTACCACACCCACCCCGCGGGCGATGCGTTCGTCCACCTCGCGCAGCATGGCGGCGTAGAAATCCACCGTGTAGGCTTCGCCGCGCATCTCCACCACCGGCGCCATCTGGATGAACTGATCGAAGACCGAGATGGGGGCGGGGCGATGCTGGCAGCGTTCGATGATTGTCAGCCAGAGTTGGGCTGCCTGGCGGCTGAGATAGGCGACCTGCTCCAGGCGCGCCGCCCGGAGCGAGCGACCTGCCACCTTTTCGGCGATTTCTATCGCCTCTTCAATCTGGCGTTTGACGAACTGGACCGAGTGCGGCTCGACCCGGGTATAGACAAAGGGGGTGTCAATCAGCACCAACGGCGCGCCGAAGTGGCGCGCCAGCACCCGGTACCAGAAGAGGACGGTCTGGCAGATGTTGGTGCAGGCGAGGAGCAGGTCGGGGCGGGGCAGTTTGCCCACCGGGGTTTTGCCGGAGAGCGCCGCGCCGATGTCGGTGCGGGCGTAGGAGCACAGGTCGCGCGAGTAGCCGGCACCCTCCGCCTCTGCCGCGAGGTCTTCCACCACGCGCATCGTCCCGCACAGCGCGCCGTGGTTCTCCGGGTAAAGCACGTAGTAATCCAACGCCTTCAGGAACTCGATGGGCGCGCCGGAGGTGACCCAGGCGACCTTGCGCCGCAGGTGGGCGTAGCGCCCTTCCAGATAGTGTCGGGCGATCAGCTCTTTGGTCCAGGGGGAGATGTTCAGCGGGGGAGCCAGGCATTGGCTCTGCCAGTCCGAGCCGGATTTCGCCCGCCGCTCAGCCAGCAGGCGGCGCGCCCGCAGTGCCCCCCGACCGAGCAGGTTCACGTTGCATTGATACCAAAGCCAGCCCGCGGCGCTCATCCGATCATCTCGAAAAAGGCAGCCAGAAGGGTCAGCGCCGCCTGGGATAGCTCATCGCCGATGTCCACTTCCAGGGTCAGGGAGGGGATGCCCGCCTGGCGCAACGCCTGACGCAGCAGGGGCAGGTCGAACAGCTCCGGCTCGCAGAATTTGACCTCATAGAAGATCACCCCGCGGGCTTGGGTTGCCCGCGCTAGGCTAAGCAGATGCTCCACCCGCTCGCCAATGGGGCTGCCGCGGGTGGGGTCTGGCGGGGCGTGCACAATCCGCTGCGCCATGCGCCGGAAGGGGTCCTGGCTCGATCCGGCGGGGTAGAGTCTGCGCCCGCAGCACGCCAGGTCGTCCGCCGCTGTGAATCCGCCCATCTGCTCAATCGCCTCGAACAGGCGCATGGGTTCGGGGACGATGCCGGAGAGGATGATCGGCGCGCCCGGTCGCCCGTCCCCGTCCGCCAGGGCGAGCGCTTCCTGGGCGATATGACAGAATTTCTCGGCGGGGAGGTATTCCCGGCTGCGCGCCAGGCGGTAGAAACTTGCATCGTTCAGGGGCAGGCGCAGGCGCTGCCGGTGCAGCTCGGAGAGCAGCCGATCGGCTTCTTCGTCGCGGCGGATGCAAGCCATCAGTTCCTTCTCGGAGGGGGAGCGCCCGGCGATTACCTCCAGGCGGCGGTAAATCGCCCGCAGTTCATCCGCCAGGAAGGCGACATCGCTCTCGCGCCCCCCGCGCGGCAGGTACAGCGTCAGCGTCGGCTGCCGGGGCGAGACGAAATCGAGCAGGATGCTCCCCAGACCCTGGAGCGAATCGCAGGCGTGGGGGACGAGCAGCAGGTCCACCGCATCCAGCCCGCCCGAACCGAGAAAGGAGAGAGCGTTGCGCACGATGGAGCAGACATAGGGCTGGACATGCGCCTCCCCCCAGTTGCCGCCCGCCCGCGGCGGTCCCCACACCTCCACCGGCAGAAAACCGAAGGCGCGCAGCAAGGGGCGCGGGTAATGGATAGGGAACACCGCCGCGACCGATCCGCCCCCCTGACGATATTCGCGGATGACCTCCATCCGCCTGGGAATCTCGATGCCTTCCAGAGAACCTCCCATTTCATCTGTTCGAATCTCGAAACTTCTCATGCAGATTCTAGTATCGCGCATTTTTGGGTGAAAGCAATATTATTTGTGCTCTGTCTTATTGATGAACAAGTGTATAATTTTCCTCGATTGCTGGATCTATGAATAACTTGCTTTTAAGTACTGCTTGGGGTTAGTTGGTGTTATCGTTTTGTCGTATCATTTGATGTGGAGGTGGTTTTAATGAATGAAAATGCAGCTCTGGCTTTACCGCTCGCCATAAGAGAAGCCCAGACTCTTTACCGTTCTGAGATAGCAATTGGTTACACAAGGACGTGTTCATGCCCTCCCAAGCATATAAATTGTTTGACGGCAAAGGAGTGGATCAAATGTCAGTTAGGGGTGTGGCAGTTTGTTTATGAGGGTAGGGACATTAGGGACAAGAATCTCCATCCTGCAACATTCCCGATTTCTCTTTCCAAAAGGGTCATTAGTCTCTTCACGCACGAAGGGGAACTTGTCCTTGATCCATTCGTAGGTAGTGGTACTACTCTGGTGGCAGCGCGAGACCTAAATCGAAACGCCATAGGCTTTGATCTCCAGGATAAATATATCAGTCTCTGTGTTGAACGTCTGGCTTCAAACAACTTATTCAATCGTGCTCAACAATTAGCTATCCAGGATGATGCGAGAAATATTCCTGTTTATTTACCTCCCGAGACTGTCAGTCTGATTTGGACATCCCCTCCTTACGCCAATTTGTTAAACCGAAAACGTCTCAATAAATCTAGACGGAACCGTAACAATGAGCAGTTTGGAAAGATCGAACAATACTCGCAAGACCCGCGAGACTTGGGGACTATGCCGCTTGATGAGTACACTGAAACTATGGGGGATATATTCGAGGCATTATTACCTTTACTAAGACCAAAGGCTCACTGCGTTATCAATGTTCCTGATATGTGGTGGGAAGATCAGCGCATCACGATTCATGTTGCGCTGATTGAGGAGCTGCGCAAGCGGGGATATGAACTGAGGAATATCATCATTTGGGACAGGACAAACATTGTGAACAAAATAGGCATATTTGGGTGGCCAAGCAATTACATCACAATGGGCACAACATTTGAGTACCTTTTAGATTTTTGGAGACCGCCGGGATGAGGCTTTTGACCAAAGACGAGCTGATATCAGCAATCCGTGAGATCAGCGCGCGAGGCTGGCTTAGGAGTGTAAAAAGTACCATTGATACACGCAACGATGGAGCGGTTGGTAATACTTTAGAGGTATTGCTTGGTCTTGAGGAGAACAATCTCCCTATTCCTAATTTGCAAGAATGGGAACTCAAAGGTCAGCGTTTGCATACAAGATCTTTAGTAACCCTGAAGCATATAGAACCATCTCCAAAGGGCTCTAAGATAGTGTCTACACTTCTGCTCCCACTGTACGGGTGGAAGCACCAGAAAGCTGGTAGTAAATATCCGGCGACCGAAAAGAGCTTTAGATCAACTACAAGCGCGATAGGCTATACAAACCGAGGCTTCCGGTTGGTCCTGGATAGGCAACAGGGAAAGCTCTGTTTTGTTTTTGACGCATCTCAAGCTGATGTTAGTAACCCAGAAATTGTGGAATGGCTGGAGTCTGTCAGACAACAGACGGGTCTCGGACCTCTTAATCCCGAACCATATTGGGGGTTGAACGATCTGAGATACGAGATAGGAACGAAGGTCAAAAACTGCTTTTATGTTATAGCAGATACGAAAGTTGAGCAGAAACACGAGTATTTCAAGTATGTGAAGCTTTATGTATTATCTGATTTTTCTTTTGATGGTTTCCTGGGATGCATTCAGGAAGGCAGTGTACTGGTAGATTTTGATGCACGAACAGGGCATAACCACGGTACGAAATTTAGGATACGGCAAAACCATTGGCATAAACTTTACGCGTCGGTTGAGGAAGTGCCTTTGGCGCAGGCGGAGTCAGGAAAATAAACCGCCTTCAAGGCGGTTTATTTTGTTGGGTACCCGTAGCGACGCCGCAGATAACGCTGCGGCGGGCGTGTGGCAAGCTGGTGCAACCGGGGTATTCTGCGCCGACCTACTCCTCCGAAAATTGCTCGAGTCTATGGCGCATCATTTTTCGCAGGTGGTCAATCGGGCGCAGGTCGCCGTTCTCGTCTTCGAAGTACCAGTGATCCCAGCCGTTGCAGGGGCTGCCTTTTGCCATATAGCGACCCGCCTGGTGAATCGAACCCTCGAATTCATTGATCAAAAGATAGCCGTCGGGCTTGACCCGGGCAACTTTAGAGCGATCCTTTTGAAAGTACAGAGGTTGCCCGGGGGCAATCAAGCCGTTTTCCAATAAGCTCCTGAATGAGATGCGCGGCTCCAATCGTTTTTTGTCGCGCACATCGAAGACATCCCTGTCGAACGCT
>JBBIPD010000100.1:0-9312 GCA_037443025.1 Chloroflexota bacterium | reverse complement strand
CACTTCAGCTTCATTCACCGTTTGCATGGGGGTGAGCCTCTTAATCTCATCGAAAGATAAATCGGTGTGAAGCGCGAGCGCGGCTGTTCCAAGCATCACCTGAGCGGCAACCCGACGGGCATCTTGGGCAGTGAGTCCGGCTTCCATTCCTGCCCTGATCATGCCCTCCAGGACGGGTAACAGCGAACGCATGGCAGCCCCGCTCAGACCCACGCACCAGTTCATCTGGTCATCGCTGACCTGGATTGTTTCGCCAAGAGAGGCTAAGATCGCAGTGACCACTGCCTTCCCTTCTGGCGTGACTCGCTTCCCAAAGGCAACCGGGTTCATCCCCTGTCCGACCAACGAGGGCGCGTTGGGCATCACTCGAACCGCCATGACTTCTGCCGGAAGCATCGATTCCAGTTTTGCCAGGGGGACAGCAGCCGCGAAGGAAACCACGAGTTGTCCCGAGCGAAGCCACTCTCTCAGCGTTGCCAACAGGTCGAAGACAGATTTTGGCGGCGCAGCCAGGAGGATAACATCGGCAGTACGGATGGCTTCTTCGTTGAGTGAGGTGGGTCTAACCCCGAACTGCCTCGCCACAACCTCTGCCCGCTCAGGATCACAATCGTTAACCGCCAGATTTACAGCCGGTACTCCCGAGGACAGCAAACGACCGAGCAATATTCGCCCAATGTTGCCCGCTCCGATGATGACAAACTGCACATTTTGGAGATTATCCACTCTGCTTCTCCTGACGCTCATAGAAAGCGGTATAAGCTTTGCGTAACGCCGCCGCGTAATCAGCCTCGATTGACGGCTTGCGTGCAATCCAGTTGTACATTCGAGCCATACCCACCAGTTCCTCATCGCTGGCGTCTTCAGGGCGGCGTCCCATCAGATACAACTGTTGGAAGATGGTTTCCAAGCCTCTCATCCCAACCGGATGACCCTGACGCCCAACCAGGAGATAAGTGATGCCGTTCACGTCAGGGAGGCAGCAAGCGTTGGAGTTCGTCGGAATCTTGCCCATAGAACCATCTTCCTTTAGCCAGAACAGCAGCCCTGCCCTGAAGAAGGTTCTCCCCGACGGGTGATTCTGACCACCGGCTTGAAGGTCTGTCGGGTGCGCTTGCTGCCACATTTTGGGCATTCAGGCTGCCAGCCTGCATCTTTTTTCTGGATCGAGGCAAAGGCTTCAAAATTTGCTTTGCATTCTTCGCAGATGTAAGAATAGGTCGGCATGGAGCCCTCCCGTTGTTTTACTCCCTCCCTGCAAGGAAGCCGGGAAGGATGGTGCTTGATTACTTCTTCATCAGGTTTTCTGCCGGTGGACAGGCTTCTGCCGCGGCAGCCACTAATTCCGGAGAACCAGCGCTAACCTGATTTTTGTAATAGCGCTTCTGCAACCAGAAAGCCACGTTCACCAAGCCAATCATCACCGGCACCTCAATCAAGGGACCGATTACCGCGGCGAACGCCTCTCCCGAATTGATGCCAAAGACCGCCACCGCCACAGCGATTGCCAGTTCGAAGTTGTTGCTCGCTGCGGTGAAGGACAGTGTGGTTGTCTTGCTATAGTCTGCCCCAATGGATTTTCCCATAAAGAAACTGATGAGGAACATCAGGACGAAGTAGAACAGGAGCGGAATGGCAATCCGCACCACATCCAGGGGGATAGCGACGATCAGCTCTCCCTTCAAACTGAACATGACCACAATCGTGAAAAGCAGGGCTATCAGAGTGATTGGGCTGATTTTAGGAATAAATTTGGCGTAGTACCACTCTCTGCCCTTTGCCCGTATCAGAGCAAAATGGGTCAAGAAACCCGCAATGAAGGGGATGCCCAGGTAGATGAAGACACTCTCGGCAATCTCTCCGATGGTGATGTCCACCACGTTCCCCTGCAACCCCAGCTTTGTGGGCAAAACGGTGATGAAAATATAGGCGTAAAGGCTGTAGAACAACACCTGGAAGATGCTGTTGAAAGCCACCAGCCCCGCGGCGTACTCTGTATCGCCTTTTGCCAGTTCGTTCCAGACGATGACCATGGCAATGCAGCGCGCCAGCCCTATCAGAATCAACCCTGTCATATATTCCGGGTAGCCGCGCAGGAAAATCACCGCCAGGGCGAACATCAGGATCGGACCGATCACCCAGTTCTGCACCAGCGATAACCCCAGCACCTTCCAGTTGCGGAATACATCGCCCAGCTCTTCGTAGTGCACTTTAGCCAGCGGCGGATACATCATCAAGATCAAACCAATGGCAATCGGGATGTTGGTGGTGCCAATAGAAACGCTTTCGCTGATGCTATGGATGGCAACCGGGAACAAAAAGCCCAAACCAACCCCAACCACCATCGCCAGGAAGATCCATAGTGTCAGGTAACGATCCAGCGTGGACAGGCGGCGGGTAACGCCTGTTCCGAGAGGTTGGACTGCCGTAGAAGCCTGTGTGTCAGCCATGTTACGCAACCTCCATCGCAGCATTCGCCAGCCAGGTAGTGATTTCAGCCTGACTGGGGATACGCCCGGCGCAAACCAACTTCTCGTTGATTACCAGACCCGGCGTAGAAAGGATAGGGTATTGCATGATCTCACCATAGTCGGTGACCTTGATGAATTCCGCTTCTACGCCCAGGTTCGCAACCGCCTGGCGAGCCAGGGCTTCGACCTTTTTGCAGTTGGGGCAGCCTGTGCCAAGGATTTTGATGATCAACATTGAAACCTCCATATATAACGTAGTGTTATTCCAGGCGCCTATAACTGCGCCTTGTCATTCCCTAATCGGTTGTCGCCTCTTGGGGGGCGGTCCTTTTGACAGATGTGCGCTTATCAACCCAATACAACACAAGCGCCAGCGCAGCCAGGAACAGCGCCAGATAAAGGACGATCATCCCCAAGCCAGCGCCATCTACCCATGAGCCATAGATAAGACCCGCCAATGTGCTGAACAACGCCACCCAAAAGACATAAGTCCAGGCTTTGAGCCGTCCGATGATGGCTGAAACAATCAGAATACTCTGCAGGCTGAGTTCGGGGTCTGCCATCAGATAAGCGAGCAGCGGACCGCGGTGCATGCCCAGGCTGAGGAACATCTTGGCAATGGGCACCTCCACCAGGGTGGGGAAGTACATAAAGACGCCGAAAATCACCCCAGACAGGTTGCCCAGGATTGTATTATGACCCGCCAGCGCCTGAATCCACTCCGGCTTGATCAGCACGCGGATGACGCCAACCGCAAACACGCCAACAACCAGCAGGGGGAAAATCTGCTTGACGAAACGCCAGGATTCCCACAGCCAATCGCGCAACTCATCTTCGGTCAGGCGTTTGAACATCAACCAGACCAGGAGCGCAATCGCCAGCAAAACGCCAAAGAAACGTCCGGTGAAGCGGATGTCCAGCCCTCCCGAATGGGGGGTCATGCCGAGAGCTGCAGTCAACAAGGTCAATCCTACCAGACCCATCGCCATCCAGGTCCAGAGGTTGAAACCCTCAAAGATATTTTCTAACCCTTTAAAGGATGCCAGACCAATCAAAACCAACATGCCAATCAGGATTGCGCCTTGAGCTGTAACGCCCTCCTCGCCCTTGCTGGCGTCATAAGGCACCAGCCGGTACAGGAAGTCCTGAAAACGATCCATGCCGCTGATGGGGAGGGTGATCTCGGCGTAGGTATTGGTCAGGAAAGCAACTTTGAATGTGCCAGCCAACAGCAACGCCACCAGAAGCAAGAGGAATATCAGGGCGCCGCGACGCATCCCGCCTTTGCCGCTGAACATGGCATCGGTGGATTTATCGTGGGCGATGTCGGAGCGGCGAAAGATCAACGCCATGATCAACCCAATGCCAATCCCAAAAGCGAGCGAGAGAAATAAACGAGCAAACGCCAGGTCAACCCCAATCACTCCACCTGTGTACACCAACGCCAGGATGTTGGCTGCCGGCGCAAAAAACAGGAAGGTGATCGCCGGACCCAACCCCGCCCCCTTTTTATATATCCCGGCAAAAAGCGGCACAATGGTGCAGGAACACACCGCTAACACAGAACCCGCCAGCGCCGCTGCCGGATACGAGATGAATTTTGGCGCATTACGTCCCAGAAAGCGGGTCACCGACTCTTTGGGAATCAACGCGGTCATCGCCCCGGCGATGTAAAACGCCGGCACCAGGCAGAGCAACACGTGGGCTGCCAGGTAAGCAGCCAGGTTGCCCAAACCGCCCTGAAGTAGCCTGCCTAAAAAGGGAGAATTTCCATAGGATTTTTTTTACCTCCATCTTTCTTATCATCGTCAGGATATCGAAGCCGCTTTTAAGTTTCAAGACAAGGGCGGCGGTTCAATATCCTCAATCGTCAAGATATTCTGACTATCCCATCTTTAATTATATTCAATAGAACGAATATATTGTATTTGAGCCGAATTTTCCCTGACAGTGTTGAATATCACCTATTTGTAATGACATTTGCCGTTGATACGAATGGCGGAACAATGACATCAGCCTGACCATACCCCCTGTTACCGGCATACCCCTGGGAGTGCACGCCCCTGCCCGCAAGCAACACATTCGAATTGGATTGTGGTGTGCTCGATGCCAAACTTGAGCAGGCGGTTTTTGAGCTCTGCCATCAAACCATCGCCCTCTTCCAGGGATTGATTGGCGATGACAACATGCGCGCTGAGCGCGACATGTCCCGAGCAAATACTCCACACATGCAGGTCGTGGACTTCATTCACACCTGCCACTTCTGCCATCGTTTGACCCACCTTCTCAAGAGACATTCCTTCTGGCACACCCTCTACCAGAATATGGATGGAGCTTTTCAGCACGCGCCATGAGCTTAACAGGATAAGCGCCCCAATCAGCACGCTCACTAACGGATCCACCCACAGCCAGCCAGTGCGCAGGATGATTATCGCAGCCAGGATGACCCCCAGGGAGGAAATCGCATCGCCGATAACGTGCAAGAAAGCGCTGCGAACGTTCAGGTCTTCTCGAGCGTTTTCTTCAGGTCCGTGTCTGTGTCCGCCGAGCACATAAGCCACCGCCAGGTTTGCAACCAACCCGATGGCGGCGATAATCAACATTTCCATGCTCTTGACCGGTTGCGGATTTTGCCAACGCGCCCAGGCTTCGCGAAATATCTCGACCGCAATTGCGCCCAGTGTAACGCCGTTGATCAGCGCAGCCAGCACTTCCAGGCGATGGTAACCATAGGTGTGGCGATCATCCGGAGGGAGGGAGGAAAGCCGCAACGCAGTATAGCTCAGCACCAGGGCAAAAACATCCATGAAGACATGGGCTGCATCCGAGAGGAGGGCTAAACTGCCCGTCCAAAATCCACCGATGACCTCAGCCGTCAGAACAGCCAGGGTGAGCGCGATGGAAATAATGAACCGTCTACCGATGATGGTGTTTTCGTGAGGCTGCATAACGATTTCCTGTCAGAGATTGGGTGTCTGCATAAGCTTGCGTAGATTTCATCGGTCATAACCAGAGCAAGGAATGCACATGAGCTGATTGCCGACAGCCCGTAGATAGGCATGCGCCACCAACTCACCGCACGAATCGCACTTTCTGAACCCCATCACTTCTGGGAGCCAGTTATAGGGATAGTCAACCACTGCTCCAACTGTCAAGATATCCGATTCTGGCGCGTTCCAGACCAAATCCAACAATGCCATCTGGTCGGCTTCGGGTATCTCATCTGGCGAGATACCTGCCGCGCGTTGTTGCATGAAAGCCGATTCTGCGATCTGCTTTTGCAGGGTGGGCTTGTATGAGACGCGCACAGCGCGCTCTGCGTCTTTATCAATCAAGGTAACTGCAAGTTTGCCCAAAGGATGCTTTCGGATATTGCCCTTACCAAAAGTGCAACCGGTCGTGTATTGGATACCATCCCCAAAGCACATACCGCCATGATCCTCGCCGGTCTCGATGATGGCGTACAACTGGGTTCCACCAGAGCGCTTTGCATCCAAAGCGCGGAGAGCCGCCAAACCGACCCGAACGCCGGCGACGCTTGCCCAACAACGGTGACCATGGAATTTCAGTGTGTCGAGCAA
Source organism: Chloroflexota bacterium (assembly GCA_037443025.1). Classification (GTDB taxonomy): domain Bacteria; phylum Chloroflexota; class Anaerolineae; order Anaerolineales; family UBA4823; genus JAQBDA01. The sequence goes on along the minus strand of JBBIPD010000100.1, from coordinate 3,260 downwards.
AATCTCTTTGTCATCCATCTCTAACTCCTTATCCTAAAATTTTCGGTAAATCACCGCTCAATCAACGCTATTTTCTCATAACCGGAACACGGGATGCAAACCGGCTTACCGTCTTTCATTCGAAGGTAGCGGTCAAAGACATACTCGCCGCACACACTACACCTGGTTTTATTGAACGAGCCTTTGACGGGTTTGTAGGTGAAATCAGGCTTGGCTTCCACCTTAAAAATCATCTCATCCGGCTGGTCATAGACCCACTGGATCACCTCCCGTCGCACTTCCAGCGGTATTTGGGAAGGCTCAATGCCTTTCTTACGATAGACAAAGAACTCGAACTTGCCCATCGCGTCGATGAAATCAGGCAGGAGCGAATAGCGCACCGCCCCATTTATCGGGTGGTAAAAGGTGGCAGCCAGCTTGCCGTAGAAGGTTTTGGCAATCAACACTTTACCATAGGTGGCGCCAGTGGCGATTTGGATTCCGTCCATCATGCAGGTTTGTGGGTGACCTTCGCCCAATTCGGGGAATACGAAAAAGCCGTGATCGGGTTCTTTCTCAGCGTTCAGGTATTCCAGGGCAAGCTTGCCCATCCGGTAACCAATCGGCATGAACGGGCATTCATGTCCATGAAACTCAAACGCCCATTCGGGGGGGATATATTTTCTATTCATCCTGATTTCCTTTCTTACTTGATCAAATCGAAAATCATCTTGGCGGCGATAAGCCAAAGGAGAACGCCGATGATTTTCTTGAGCTGAGCATTGGAGATTTTGGTCTTCATCAACTGAGAACCAAGAATAGAACCCGCCGCAGCCATCACGGCTGTAATGGCAATAAAGAGCGGGTCCAAGCCTCCCAGGGTGGCATGACCGAAAAAGCCGGAGAGAGAGGAAAAAACCACCACCACGGCGGTCGTCCCAGCAGCCACTTTGGCTTCCAGTCCAATCCAGTTTAACACCGGCAGGATAAAATTACCGCCGCCCACGCCGAGCAACCCTCCCAGGAAACCCGCGGCAGACCCAACACCTGCTCCTGCGCTGATTTCAATCTTCCGGCTGAGCGCCCGGTCGCGTCTCTTGGGTTGATAAAACAGCATCATCAAACCGGCAAAGACAAGGAAAGCAGCAAACAGGCTCAACAAGACCTTTTTATCCACATATGGCGTCAGGCGCGCTCCTAGCAGCGATAAGATGACCGCAGTTACCAGCACGGGCAAACCCACTCGCCAGTTGACCAGTTTACCGCGCCAGTAGTTGATCGCCGCAAATAGCAAACTGACCACGTTGAGCAAAAGGGCGGTAGCCGTGGCTTCAGCCAAAGGCACACCGAGGTAATAGAATAGGGGAACAAACAGGAATGCCGCCCCCAAACCCGCCATAGCGAGCAAACCAGAAAAGACGAAAACCAGGAAAGCGCTGATGATGTAAATGGTTGTGGTCATATTGAAGCCGCGGTTTATTCAGTTAAACGAATGTTTTGACTTAAAAAAAGAGCGGCTTACCCGCCCGAGCAACTATGATTGAATTTTATTTTCCAGAACAGGGATACATTTTGGACATGTACAGGCGTTTTCAGTGAGCCTGAGTGGCAGCCGGATGTGTTCTTCACCCGTGACCTTCTTCGCCGCATCAATCACCTGATACACCTCGGGTTTGATTACGCGATAGAAGATATTCCAGCCATCCCGACGATCTTCCACCAAACCAGCCTCGCGCAATATCATCAGTTGCTGGGAAATATATGCCTGCCTGAAACCCAGGTAAGCCTCCATATGGCAGACGCATTCTTCTCCTTCTCTGAGAAGGTCCAGGATGGCAAGGCGCGCCGGGTGCATCAAAACCTTAAACAATTTGGCTTGCGACTGGTAAGCTTCCAAAGTTAGCCTCTCGATTTATCATATTCGAATAATCGAATAAGATTATAGGCTTTTCTGCCTATCTGTCAAGGAGGAAAATGGTCATGAAAATGACATGACGAAATTTATGGGACACAAAGTGAGCACATCATCAGCGCGTTCTATTTCTTCCCAGAACTATCTCGGTCAAAAGTTCCCGATACCCATCCTCAGCTAGGCTTTGGAGAGGCGAACGACCAAATGGTGCACAATTCCGTCACGCTGGAAGATATGCCGGCTGTGGACCGCATCCAGCCGGTTGCCGTTGATGGTTTGCACTCCCCCCTCAGTAAGGTGGACATCAATCCCAGGCGCATCCGAAAGTTGAAGGACAACAGGCACCTCGCATACCGTGTAAGCCATGCTGCCAGCCGACAAATCAATTCGCTGAGGTTTTCCGGTGACATCCTGATAGTCTAAAGCTACAGGCTCCATGAGCAACTCTTTGGGATTGAAAAGCAGCGAATTAAAGGTCAGGCAACCATCTTCAATCACCAATCCCAATTCAGCCTGTCGAGCAATGATCTCCTCTTTCACCGCGCCTGTCATGCCGGGTTGCCGCGCCCCCTGCCCTTTTGGAGTGTGAGAATAAGGATCGGTGGGGAACGCCCCAAATTCAGCCGGGGATTTATTGAAACCAAGCCCGGCGCAAATTTCGTGATATTTTTCGACCAATCCCGCGGAGGCAAGCTCATTTTGGCATCGCAAAGCGGTTTCCAGAGTAGCCAGCAGCAACTTCGAAACCATGTGCCAATAGACGCTGCCAAGACCCTCATAGGCGAAGAACGTGCCCGATCTCCCTGTAAACTCGGTGTGGTGGAAAACTTCTTCAAATAAAGGGGCAATTCTATCGCCTTCAGCAGCGACCATTTGCGCATATCGGGGTTGTTTTGCCAGAGCTTCTAGCGCTCTGATAACATCTTTAGCATTGTGCAATTGTCCGCTGAAGTGATACACACCCTCCACATCTCGAATAAGCAAAGTTTTATCCTGCGCATCTGCCAGAGCCTTTGGCAGGCGTAAATTCTTCACTTGTTCAGTCGTCAGGGTGTTTTTGGACAGAAAAACGGGCAGGGTCTTATCAGGATACAGGATGTAGGTGTTTTGGTCGGCGCGATAGAGTGCGCTGTTTCGCAAACTCTGCAACAGGGCAAGCGATTCATCTCCTGAGAGCAGCCCGGAGGAAAGAATAGCCACCTGTCCTTCGAGCATCTCCTGCAGGCGGCTGATGGTTGCGCTTCTTTCACCCAAATGCAGGATGTTATAGGTGTGGTAGAGATGATCGCTGCGCTGATTGGCTCAACGTTATATCGAACATTCTTTGCGCGCCAATCAGCGCAGCGATCATCTCTACCACACCTATAAC
>JBBIPD010000099.1:0-9328 GCA_037443025.1 Chloroflexota bacterium | reverse complement strand
GCGGTTCTGCTCGTCCGGCTCTGGAGGTGAGCGCTCCCCAACCAGACTCGAGCGGACGCGATAAGCTCACCAGGCACACTTTCCTGCCGATGGTGTTCCGCCAGCCACGGTTAAGTGTGGGCATGTCATACGGGACATCCAATGAACAGACATACACGGTCAGGAGCGGTGATGATCTGGCGCGCATCGCCAGGGTGAATGGGTTGGACTGGAAACAACTGGCTTTGCTCAACGGGATTGAGTACCCTTACGTGATTTATACCGGTCAGGTTCTGCGCCTGCGCTGACCCCCATCCTCGAACATTCGATAGAAAATTAAACCCCCAGACGAGCGATGCCTTCTGGGGGTTGAGGCTGATTCTGCAAGGCAGGATTAATTTATCCGTTGTTCGAGGTTCTGTTCGCTCTCAGTTGCGGGCAGTGATCTCTTCGAGAGTCTTCGCCTGCGCCACAGGCGGACGACCAGGTACAACGGCAGGATAAAGATGACGAAGAGGAGCAGCAAAACTGGCAGAACGAAGAGGACAATCCATATCGCGGCGTTGACGATGAACTTAAAAGCGCTGATGAGAGACTGGATCGCCTGTTTTGCCACGCCTACCGGTTGCCATCTGCCAATCGTCAGCGGTTGGACGGCTTCATTCGCAATCAGACTGACGCTGATGGACGAGAGCGCCGAGGATTGTTCGTAATATTGCATCTGCCCTTTGATCATCTCGATTTGCTCGCGGGTGCGCACCAGCTCGTTGTACACCGCCAGGACATCCTCGGTCTTGGTGGCGGAATCCATGATGTCCCGCAATTGCGCTTCAGCCTCTTCCAGATTGCGCAGGCGAGATTGGAGGTCGGTGTATTCCGCAGTGACATCCTGGCTGTTGATCGTTTCGGTCAGGGGTATCTGGTCGCTCTCCTGTCGGATGCGCTCCAACGCCTCGTTCAGACGTTCCGCCGGAACGCGAAGGGTAATCTCCGCTCTGGGGACCTCGACTCCGCTCTCCAGCCGTTGTTGGTAGAGATTGGCGGAGACCACAAAACCGCCCATTTGATCTGCCATATCCGAGATGCGTTTCATTGAGGCGGCGGGGTCGGCGACGACGAGCGATAATTGGGCGTTCTTGACCACCATGCGCTCTGCGCCTGGTTGTGTTTGTGCAGTTCCTGCTTGGTATCCACCTACGGGTGCTTCCACCAGCTGGACGGCAGGCGCCATGTATGCCTCTCCTGAGGTTGGCGATTCATAGACCCCTGGTTCCGATCTTTTAGCTGCTGCGCAGGATGCCAGCAAGAGCGAGATTAAAATCGCGCTGATTAAGACAGGTGTGGTTGTTCGGGCGATCTTCATCATCTTCCCCTCCTTGTGGGTCATTTCTCTATAGACGCAACCCGAACCGATTCGGTTCCGCGGCGCGGCGTCACCACCCGGCTTCCAGACGCCGAATGTGGCGCAGAGGCAGTTCAGCCCGTCGCATCCGTTCCTGAACCGCTTCGATGTCATAGATGACCCGCCGGTATTCGATGATTTCTTCAAAGGGATCGAACAGCATATAAGCCGCTCTGGCATCGCGGTCTCGGGGCTGTCCTACCGAACCGGGGTTGATGATCGCCCTGGGAGAGAGTTGTATTTGGGCGCCTGGCTCCGGAATCATGGGGACGGCGGAGCCGCGCTCCTGGCTGTAATGGAATATGATCGGCAGGTGGGTATGACCGACAAAACAATAAGGGTTGTCGAAGTTTTTGAAATTCTGTGTGGCGGTATAAATATCCAGCAGATATTCCCAAACCGGCTGGCGCGGGCTGCCGTGAACCAGGGTCGCCGGGTTTTTCAGGTTTTTATACTGATCCTGGATGTCAACCCTTTCGGGCAGGCTGCCCAGGAAAATGCGGCTTGATTCGTTGAGCGTTTTCTTGGTCCATTCGATAGCCTGCCTGGCTTCTGAGTTGAAAGTGTAGGGATCAATCTGATTCAAGACGGCGGAGTCGTGGTTGCCGATGATACAAATCAGCCCGGGAAGCTCCCGCACCCGGGCGATACATTCGTTGGGGTCTGGACCGTAGCCGACCAGGTCTCCCAGGCACCAGACGGCGTCGAACTGTCCGGCATCGGCTAGAACGGCTTCCAGGGCGGTGAGGTTGGCGTGAATGTCCGAGATGATTAGAACTTTCATTTGATTAATGGTAGCACAAAAAACACGCGGCGAGAAGAAAGTAGAAGGGCAACATCTGTGTTGTTTGCTAAACCGGATTCTAAATTGGCGCCCAGACCTGATACAGACCCAGACGGCTATTTTCCCCATCCGATAGAAAGGTCTCCAGAATTATAAAACCAGTCTCGGCTGCCAGGCAAGTTAATTCGGGCAGGGTGAAGGAATGCACGTAGCGCAGGCTGTATCCGCCGCGCCGCCAATCGAGCAGGTAATCGCCCGCATCAACCTGCTGCTCGCTTATCCCAATTGTCCCCCAGGATTGGATGCGCTTGAGCAAGCGTGGGCTGTTCAAGAACTGCCATTCTGAGTGGATAAGATAGCCATTTTGGCTGATGAGTCGTCTCACTTTGTGTAAAATCTGGCGGCGCAAGTCGTCGCCGGGGAGGTGATGGAGCACTGCAAACGCCAGAATTCTATCGAAGCCCGCCCCAAAGGCGGTTGTTCCAGCCGATATCAAGCCCTCGTCCCAGTTTGGGGTGGAAATATCCGCCTGGATGAAATTGAAGTTGGGGAGGTCAGATAGGGTTTGGGGGATTTCAGCCAGCATAGCGGAGCTGGCATCCAGCCCGACATATTCTCCGTTGAAGCCCATCTGGAAAAGCCGAAGCGCCAGTTGCGCGTTGCCGCAACCCAGGTCCAGGATGCGGTTGCCGGTTGCGATTCGCTCCATAAGGTGCAGGATGCCCGGCTGCAGGCGCTGGCGAGTGGAAGAAAATTCTCTCCCCTGGGTCTGGTAAAATTGGTGATTAAGCGCCAGCAGTCGGGATACAACCTCGGGTTCCATACACCTATTATAGCCTGAGGCTACGACTGGAGAGATATCGGCTGGCGCCCGGAACAATAATTGGTTATGGAAGATCAACTCTGGTTCGAGATCCGCCGTCAGACCCCAGAAAAGCTGGCATTGGCGCGCAAGATTCTGGAAGAAGTGCGCGCCGGGGATAAAGTGGAGGCTGCCCTTCGCCGTAACCCCCTCCCAGATGGGGGGTATCTGGGCAAGCATATGCTGGTGGCTGCTTACCGCCAAGTGATCGAAAGCGGCGAATGGCAATTCGACCCCGATTTCCTGGCGCGTATCCGGATGAAACCTGTGCGCACCCTTTCCGGGGTGACCACCGTTACCGTGCTGACCAAACCCTATCCCTGCCCCGGCAAATGCATCTTCTGTCCGACCGACGCGCGCGTCCCAAAGAGTTACCTCCCGGATGAGCCTGGAGCCAGACGGGCTTTGGAGCATGCTTTTGATCCTTATGACCAGGTGGCTGCCCGACTGGAGGCTCTTGAAGCCATCGGTCACCCCACAGATAAGGTCGAGTTGCTGATTTTGGGCGGCACCTGGAGTTCGTACCGACGCGATTATCAGGAATGGTTTGTCCGCCGTTGCTTTGATGCATTGAACGGGGTTGTCAGCGATACCCTGGAAGACGCTCAGGCGTGCAACGAAACCGCCCCCCACCGAAATGTCGGCTTGGTGATTGAGACTCGCCCCGACCGCGTTAATCCAGCCGAGATGGCTTGGCTGCGTCGCCTGGGGGTCACCAAAATACAAATGGGGGCGCAAAGCCTGGACGATCGCATCCTGGAGATCAACCAACGGGGACACACCGTCGAAGAGACCAGGCAGGCGGTTGCCATGCTGCGCGCCGGGGGCTTCAAAATCGTGTTGCATTGGATGCCCAACCTGCTTGGCGCAACGCCCGAATCGGACCGGGCTGATTTTGTCCGTCTGTGGCAGGGCTTCTGTCCCGATGAAATCAAGATATACCCCACCCAGCTTTTAGAAAACGCGGAGTTGTATGAGTACTGGCTGAGGGGCGAGTACCGACCTTATTCGACCGATGAGCTGGTCAACCTGCTGGCGGATATCAAAACCACTATCCCCCGCTATTGCCGGGTGAACCGGGTTATTCGGGATATCCCCTCAACCAATGTGGTGGAAGGCAACCGCCGAACCAGTTTGCGCCAGGATGTGCATCAGGAAATGCAGCGTCGCGGGACGCGTTGCCAGTGTATTCGCTGCCGCGAGGTGCGCGGCAGGGAGATTGAGACCGGCGCAGTCCAGGCGCAGGATATCGTTTATCAGGTGGGAAACACCACCGAGCATTTTCTGTCTTATGTGACCTCCGATGATAAACTGGTGGGCTTCTTGAGGCTTTCCCTGCCAGGGGCAGGCGCGCCAGAGACGGAGATGGCTGATTTACGCCATGCAGCCATCATCCGGGAGGTGCATGTCTATGGTCAGTCGCTCCAGGTTGGGGCTGAGGGGCGCGGCGCAGCCCAGCACATCGGTTTGGGTACGCGCCTGATTCAACGCGCCGAAGAAATTGGGCGCGCCCATGGCTATCCTAAGCTAGCGGTCATATCGGCTGTGGGCACACGTCGTTATTATCTGGAGAGGGGCTTTGAGCGCGGAGACCTGTATCTGGTGAAGGAGATATCTCGTTGATTTACTCAGCTTTATCTCGGCTGAGCCATGCCTGCCAGGTTGATTTCCCTCTCCCACCCTTCCCAAGGTTGATGCACATGATTTTATGACACTCTGCAGGCGCGATTAAGATATGCGTCTATTGATTATATAAGGGAAATCTGTCACAATAAGACTGTTAAACAAGCCTGAATACACAATCGAAAGGATAAACCCATGAGTGCCTCGAACGCTTTTCCTGGTCTCCGCAAATTTACCCCCACCAAGATTAAACGGCGATTTCCGGTTCCCTCAGATATCGAAATCGCGCAAGAAGCAGAACTCAAACCAATTACCCAAATCGCCGAGGAGGTCGGTTTGCTCCCAGAAGAGCTTGAACTGTACGGCACCTATAAAGCCAAGGTCAAGCTGGAGGTCCTGGAGCGCTTGAAGGACGTCCCGGATGGGATTTATATCGATGTGACCGCGATTACCCCAACCCCCCTGGGTGAGGGCAAAAGCACCACCATGGTTGGATTGAGCCAGGCGTTGGGCGCCCATTTGGGGAAGAGAGTCTTCACCTGCATCCGCCAGCCGAGCCAGGGACCGACCTTCGGCATCAAGGGCGGCGCTGCGGGCGGCGGATACAGCCAGGTGGTGCCGATGGAGGACTTCAACCTGCACCTCACCGGCGATATTCACGCCATCACCGCCGCCAATAACCTCCTGGCAGCGGCGATTGATGCGCGCATGTTTCATGAAGCGAGCATGTCGGATGAGGCATTGTTCAATCGTCTTTGCCCGGTCGCCAAGGATGGCAGCCGCAAATTCTCCCCGCCCATGCTGCGCCGCCTGAAAAAGCTGGGGATTGATAAAACCGACCCCAAAGAGCTGACCCCCGAAGAGCGCAGCCGCTTCGCCCGCCTGGATATTGACCCGGATAGCATCACCTGGCGCCGTGTGGTGGATACCAACGACCGCTTCCTGCGCGAGATTGAAATCGGGTTGGGACCCGAAGAAAAGGGCTTGACCCGGCGCACCGGTTTTGACATCACCGTAGCCAGTGAGATCATGGCGATCCTGGCGTTGACCACCGACCTGGCGGATATGCGCGAGCGCCTGGGGCGGATTGTCATCGGCACCAACAAAGCCGGCGAGGCGGTCACCGCCGAAGACCTGGGAGTGGCTGGGGCGATGACCGTCCTGATGAAGGATGCCATCAAGCCCACCTTGATGCAGACCCTGGAAGGAACGCCGGTGTTCGTCCACGCTGGACCCTTTGCCAACATCGCCCACGGCAACAGCTCGATCATCGCCGACAGGATTGCCCTCAAACTGGCTGATTACGTGGTGACCGAATCCGGCTTTGGCGCAGACATCGGGATGGAGAAGTTCTTCGATATCAAGTGTCGTTACTCAGGGCTGATACCCAACGTGGTTGTCCTGGTTGCAACGGTGCGCGCCCTGAAGATGCACGGCGGCGGTCCCAAGGTGATCGCAGGCAAACCCCTGGACCCGGCTTATACCGATGAGAACCTGGACTTGCTGCGGGCGGGTTTGGGCAATCTTCAGCATCACATCAAAAACGCGCTCAAGTTCGGCATACCGGTCGTGGTAGCGGTCAACTCCTTTGCCTCCGACACCCCGGCGGTAGGCGTGCTGGTGCGGCAGGCGGCTCTCGAAGCCGGCGCGGAAGACTCGGTGGTTGCCCGCCACTGGATGGAAGGCGGCGAGGGCGCGGTTGAGCTGGCTAAGGCGGTGGTTAAAGCAGCCGAGAAGCCCAGCAACTTCAAGTTCCTGTACCCGCTTGACCTGTCTATCAAGGAGAAAATCGAAATCATCTGCAAGGAGATTTACGGCGCAGACGGCGTGTATTTTTTTTTTTATGATTAGGCTAAGATCGAGATCTACACCCGTCTTGGCTTTGACAAGCTGCCGCTCTGCATGGCGAAGACCCACCTGAGCTTGAGCCATAATCCAGAGCTGAAGGGTGTGCCGAAAGGATACCGCATCCCCATCCGCGATATTCGCGCTTCGGTAGGGGCGGGTTTTCTCTATCCTTTGTTGGGTGAGATGCGCACCATGCCCGGTCTGCCTGCCCGACCCGTCTTCTACGATGTTGACCTGGATCTTGAAACGGGAAGGGTGGTCGGTCTCTTCTAAACCCGAACTCTGAAAGCGTTCAGCTCCTCCGCCTGGTCTGAAAGACAGGCGGAGGTTTTATTTAACCATCCCCAAAACCCCATTGCTGATGCTTCAGGCATGGTGAGTTAAGAAATCTGTAAAGCGGGTTTCTGCCAAAGCTATCTATAATAGGGGAGGACTTTTTTCCACCCATTTTACAGGTGATAAATGCTTTCATTTGCTCAACCCGACGATTCTAGCCCCACAGCCAGACCCGCCAACGGGCTGCTTTATGCGCTTAACTCCGCCGCAGCCCAGATTCAGCGTTCGGCGCATTCAGAGGCGGATGTTTTTCGCGCTTTCTATGAGCAAATCGTAAAAATCGGGTTGCGGGGCAGCATCACCCTGTTTGATGAGGAGGGGAAATCTCTCCTCATGAAGGTCGTAGCGGTCGATCAGGAGGAGCTTTCCCGGTTTGGGGAGATTGAGGTGGATGACAACCTGGCTGAGTGGTTCGCCAACGCCCAATCAATCCATTACTCTATCCCTCTGAAAGCGTCTGAATACTTGCTGAGAATCTTGGAGATGGGTCATTCTGTATTTGAGCCGGATAACAGCCAGTATTTGTTCGAGGTTATCCCGGATAGATACAAGTGCTATGCCGACCATGTGGTTGCCAGACTGGGGAATTGTCCGTTGATCATTTCTCCGCTCGTGATTTCAGGAGAGAAGCGCGGATTGCTCACCGTCAACGGTCCTGGGTTGACTCTCGATGATGTGCCTGCTGTAGAAGCCTTTGCCAATCACACCGCAATTGCTTTGGAAAACGCTCAGTTGTTTGCCCAGATGCAATCTCAGGTTCTGGAAAGGAAGCTGGCTGAAGAGGCTTTGCAGGAGAGCGAGCAGAAGTATCGCAGCATCGTCAGGCAATCCAGTGATGGTATCGTCCTGGTGGACGAAAATGGGATCATCGTTGAATGGAACGAAGCCCAGGAACGGATAACCGGCTACACCCAGGCGCAGGTCATCGGTCGCCCAATTTGGGAAGTGCAATTCCAGTTGTCTCAAAAGCAAGACCTTTCCGATGAATACAAGCAAAAGATTATCCGCGAGACAAAAGAATTCCTGGAGCAGGGCAGCTCCCCCTGGATGGCGCAAACCCAGGAGTATGATATTCGGCGGAGCGATGGCGAACTGCGCACCATTCAGGTGGCGATTTTTTCCCTCGAAACCGAAAAGGGTTATCGAATATGCAGCATTATCCGGGATGTGAGCGATTACATCGGGATGAATCGGGCGCTGCGTAAACGCGCCGATGAATTGTCAGCCCTCCAGGCGTTATCCCTGGAACTGACTCAGGTGCATGAATTGCCGGTGTTGTTGAGCAGTATTGTTGATAAAGCGGTGCAGCTCCTGGGAGCAAAGGGGGGCAGCCTGTACCTTTGCGAACCGGAGAATGAGCAGGTCCGTTTGTATGTTGAGCAGTTGGAAGAGTCGTTTGAATACATTGGCTACACCATGAAATATGGGGAGGGCGCTGCCGGTCGCGTTGTTTTGAGCGGGGAACCACTGATTATTGACGATTACCGCGCCTGGTCGGGTCGCCCTAAGGGGTATGAGAATATTAAACCATTCACGGCTGTGTTGACCGTCCCCATGATCTGGCAAGGCGAGGTGACCGGGGTGCTCCAGGTGCTCGATGACACCCACTACCGGCGCTTTAACCAGGCAGACCAGGAGTTATTGACACTGTTTGCCAACCATGCCGCGGTAGCCCTGGAGACCACGCGCTTGTTGGAGGCTGAGCGCCGTCGTCGCCGGGAAGCGGAAACGCTGGTCAAGACCTCAGCCGCTCTGACCTCTACCCTGGATGTCGAGCAATTGTTAAAAGTGATTTTGACCCATCTGGAAAAAGTCGTCCCATACGATAGCGCTTCGGTATTTCTGCTGGAAGAAGACCAATTACACATCGTCGCTGCTCGCGGCTTTCCGGATCTTATCGCCATCGAGGGGAGTCGTATCCCTCTGGAACAGGATCAGTTGTTTTTGGAAATCCAGAAGTACAAACGCTCGCTGATTTTGGATGATGTTCGCCATGATGGGCGTTTTCATGGATGGGGGGGCGTCCAGCATGTACGGGGGTGGATGGGGGTTCCCCTCATTGTCCAGGAACAGGTGATTGGCTGTCTCACCCTCGATAGTCAGCAACCGAATGCTTATCACGCCGGACATGTCGCCCTGGCTGAGGCGTTTGCCAATCAAGCTGCGGCTGCGATTGAAAAATCGCGCCTCTTTCAGGCTGAAAGAAACGCGCGCCTGCGCGCAGAGGCGTTACGCGATGCGGTTCAGGTAATCAGCTCGACCCTGTCCTTGAAGCAGGTGCTCGAAACCGTTCTGGAGCAACTGGCGCGGGTCTTGCCATTCGATAGCGGCAATATCATGTTGCTCGAGGCTGATTGCGCAGTGGTAAAGGTTTGGCATGGCTACCAGCAGGCTGCATTCCGTGATTTGAGCGATCCCCTCTGTTTCAGCCTCTCGCCTGAAACCGCGGTTGGGACGGTCATCAACAGCGGTGAACCATTGATGATAGTCAATG
>JBBIPD010000098.1:0-9333 GCA_037443025.1 Chloroflexota bacterium | reverse complement strand
GGCTGGAATGGCGCAATCAGACCTGATGAGCCCAGGCGTATATCGGCGTGTGGCTAAATTGCAGCGCATCTACCTGCCATTGATGAGGAGATAAGCGTTCAGGGTGCGGTTGTCCGAGTGTCCTGCTGGGCAAAGTGACTGTAACTCAAACCACAAAGTATATAAAGAGTGCGGACTAACCATCCGCTCCAGAAAACGCGCTCCGCAATAAGGCTGAAGCCGGGGGCTGGATTACCCGCGATGCCTGCGGCTGCGCGCCGCCAGCGGGACGGCTTCCGCCAGCCTGCCGGGGACGGCGGTGGCGCCGCGGGGGTTAATCGAACAAACGGCAAAAGGGGTGCAGGTAGCGCCTATCCCGATAGGCGGTTAAACATGAATGAGGGAAATATTTTTGAATCGAAACCAAAATGATGAGGGGGAGATCATCGTTTTATAATATTAATGGGTTGCGGTTAAATGGGGAAACAACCAGGCATGGTTGCAGCGGGAGGTGCTCACAGGTGGGGCAAAAAAAATCAATTGCAACTTATCAGGAGTCTGGATAATCAGGCGTTGGTTGTCGTTGTCAATACTGCCAGGGAAAAACGTCTCAATGTTTTATGTCAGAGAGTAAGGTTGCCCGCTCCAGGCAACAAACGAGGGATGCATTTGATCGGATGAGCCGCTGGTATGACCTTTTGGCTGGCGGCTTTGAAGACAGGCACCGTAACGCTGGTGTTCGCAAACTGGCTCCGAGTAAAGGACAGGCTGTTCTTGAGATTGGATGTGGCACTGGTCGCTCGATTGCGGCGTTGGCTACATTGGTGGGCGATTCAGGCAAAATATACGCTCTTGACCTGTCTGAGCGGATGCTTGACATCGCCCGACAAAGAGTGCAAGAAGCAGAGGTATCCAGGCGAACCTTTCTGGTGTGCGCAGATGCTTCATCTCTCCCATTCAAGACAAGCTCTTTCGACGGCATCTTTATGAGCTTCACTCTGGAGCTCTTCAATACCCCTGAAATTCAACTCGTCCTCTTGGCGTGCCTGCGTGTTCTCCGCGCGGTTGGTCGTATTTGCGTTGTGGCGTTGTCCAAGAAAGGCAGGTCCAACGCGATGACCAGATTGTACGAATGGCTGCATGAAAAGTTGCCCCAATATTTTGACTGTCGTCCCATCTTCGTACAAGACTCGCTGGAAATTGCCGGGTTTCATATCCTAGATGTGAGCGATGTGTCTTTGTTAGGATTGCACATTGAGTGTGTATTGGCGGAGAAACCTTTGACCGTATGATCTGCAGCACATTACGCCCAGGATGCGCTTGCGCCTGACTCCGCTCCTCTAAACCCCGCACGCATCTCAATCCAACCATTAACCCAAACCAGCGGGCGCTCGAGCGCCCGCTGGTTGGTCAGGGGAGTATGAGGAGGAAATGATTACCTTGTCGCCACGGCGCGGGGTTGATAGACCAGCGGCGGGCGGTATTCAGAAGCAATTTGGTTGAGGCGGTCGAAGGTGGCAGGGTCGAGGTCTATGTGGAGGACTTCGGCGATGACCTGCGTCCAGCCGTGGACGAAGTACAGCCAGCCGTCTTCGATGAACAGGTTGCGGCTCTCTTTCTGCGCCATCGCCTGATGCCAGAAATCCAGCTCGCCGCGGTAGTTGATCTCCCAGGCGATGCCGTTGAGCGGAAACAGCCCTTCGTCGGTGATGGGCGAACCGGGGGAGTCTTTGCCCATACCGGTGGCGTTGACCACCACCGTGCCAGGGGGCATGGCTTGCATGATCATATCGTTGACGCGGGGATCGGCGTTGTGGACGTAGATGAACTCGATGTCGGTCTCGAGACTTTCCACCATGGCTTTCATCCCCAGCAAACGCCCTTCGGAGCGGTTGGTGACGATGAAGCGGCGGGGTCTATCGGCGGGGTCCTTCTTGTTGATGAGGTGGAGCGCCATGGCTTTGCCCGAGCCGCCGGCGCCGAAACAGAGGAAGTAGCCGCCGGTGCGCCCGAAATAACCCTCGCCCAGGAAGGCGTCCATGCTCAACCCCGAGGTGATGGGGTCCTTGGCGTGCGCCCAGAGTCCATCGGCGCGCTTGGAGATGCAGGAGGTCTCGCCGGTTAGGATGGAGGATGAATCCAGGTGGTCAAACATATCCCGGGCGGCTTCCAGTAAATCTATCTTATGCGTGGTGACCAACGCCCCCAGGGAGAGCGGGTCGTATTTAATTTGGGCGACGGTGCGGCGGTACGCCTCGGGGTCGTCGTGGGGCTTGTGGTCAATCCCTTCGATGACCACCTCGGGATGCCCCAACGCCTGCATCCAGCGCGGGAAGACTTTCATAATGGATGATTGCGTGGTGGTTACGCCGATGAAATAAAAGGTGGGGACTTTCTTGGTTTGGATTGGATACGGGCTGTTTGATTTCATTGTCGGGACTCCGGATGAGTATGGCTCAGGCAGATTTTGCCTGGTTGACCGCTTCGACGAACGCGCGGGCGACGGCGGTAATCTCGGCAAAGCGCCCTTCTTTTGCCCAGGCGGTGGGGCAGAGGTTGCTGCCCGCCCCCACGGCAAAGACGCCCGCCTTGAACCAGGCGGCGACATTGTCCACGGACACCCCGCCGGTGGGCATCATGGGAATATACGGGAAAGGACCTTTGAGGGCTTTGATGTAATCGGGACCGACCAGAGAGCCGGGAAAAATTTTGACCACGTCCGACCCCAGACGGTAAGCCTGGATGACCTCGGTGGGGGTGAGGGCGCCGAGCATCATCGGCAAGCCGGTGGCGCGCATGGCTTCTGCCAGGGCTTTTTCGCAGTGGGGGCTGACCAAAAAATTGGCTCCAGCCTCCAAAGCCTGAATGGCGTGTTCCACCTCGGTGAGGGTGCCCATGCCGAGGAGGATGTCCTCCCCGTACTGCTGCGCCAGGGTTTCGACCACCTGGGGGGCGTTGGGGGTGGAATAGGTGATTTCGATGCCGCGCACGCCGCCCGCGAATAACGCCTCCACCATCTTCAGGGTCAGCTCTGGCGAGGGACCGCGGATGACAGCCAACAAGCCCAGTTTTTGAATTTTGTTGAGGATAGTTTGTTTATCCATGCCTGTATCCTTTGTTTTTAAATCACGCGAAATCGGGGTTGTTCGCCGCGCAGCACCGCCAGACAATCGTTCAATGCCATCCAGCCCATGGCGTTGGCGGCGCCATCGGTATGGGCGCCGATATGGGGGGTGGCGATGAGGCGCGGGTGGGACAACAGGGGCGAGTCTTTGGGCGGGGGCTCGCTGGTGAAGACATCCAGGGCGGCGCCGCGCAGCCTGCCGCTATCCAACGCCTCCAGCAAAGCCTCCTCGTTCACCAGTTCGCCGCGGGCGGTGTTGATGAGAAAAGCCCCGGGTTTCATGGCGGCGAGGAAGGCGGAGTTGACCATCTGGCGGGTCTCATCTGTGACCGGGCAGTGGAGCGAGAGGAAATCCGCCTGGGAGATGACCTCCTCCCGGCTGACGAGGCGCGCCTTGAACTCCGACGCCTGGGAGGCGCTGACGAGTGGATCGTAGGCGAGCAAGGTGCAATCGAAACCGCTCAACAGGCGGGCGACCTCCCGCCCGATGGCGCCAAAGCCGATCAGCCCGATGGTTTTGCCTCCGAGGGCGATTCCCTGCAGGCGCAACCATTCGCCCTGGCGGGTGGAGCTGGCGGCGAGGGGGATGTCTCGGGCGAGGGCTAGCATCAACCCTAAAGTCAGCTCGGCGACCGAGGCGGCGTTGGCGCCGGGAGTGTTGGTGACGATAATCCCCCGGCGGCGGGCGGCTTCCGGGTCAACCGCATCCACGCCTACGCCGTAGCGGGCGATGACCTTCAACCGGTCGGCGGTGGCGATGACCTCGGCGGTGATGGCGTCCAGCCCGGCGATGTAGCCATCTACCCCGGGGATGATCTGCATCAGGTCCGCCGCGGAAAGGGGTTTGCCGCTGGTGTTATAGATGACCTCGCCCACCTGCTCCTCAAGGGCGGCGCGCAGGGAGGGATCGTTTTTGGCAAAGGAGGTCGGCGTCACCAGGACGCGCAGGGTTTTTAAGTCGGCTTTCATCGCAGCTCAGCGCTTTTCCGGGGGCAACCAGCTAGGGTTATCCACAATCTGGGGCGAGCCGTCTTTCTCCAGGATGAGCTTGCGGAAACCCTGCTTTTCGATTGAACCATAGTCGTGCCCGGCGTTGCCGGGATAGACGAAGAAGGTGACCAGGTCTTCATCCGGGCTGACGTTCACCGAGCGGTGCGCCCAGCGGGGCGGGACATACAACACCCGCTGAGGGTAGAGCGCCTCGACGCTCCACTCCCCCTCGGGGGTCTCCATCACCATATAGCCCCTACCGCGCAGGCAGAAATAGACCTCGGCGGTGTCCAGGACGGTGTGAAAATGCCCTTTGGTCATGTAATATTCTTCGCCAACCTTGCCGGGGTGGACGATGGAAAGACCATGCAGCAGTTCTCCGGCAATTTCGGGACGACTGATTTCATAGACTTCGTAGAGGAGCGGGTTTTCGAGCGCCAGAAGCCGATGGTAGGCGTCCTGGTCGAGGAATTGATTCTTCATGTCGGTCAGACGACGCTGGGTGTGCTTATCGTAGCGGCTGAGGAGAATCTCAGACCCGATGAGGACATCAACAGTTTGCGGGGTGGTCAGGTGGGGGGACATGAGCGCCTTCTTGGTTTTCGGGATGAGATGATTAGCCAGGATAGCATATCTAAGGGTCGAAAACAACTTTGAGAGCGCCGCGATCTTCCGCCAGGGAGAAAGCCTGCTGGATTGACTCGAGGGGGAAGCGGGCGCTGATCATCGGGGCGAGGTCAATCCGCCCAGAGAGGACGATTTGCGCCGCCTGCCAGCAATCGTGGGTGCTGCAGGCGGTGGTGCCGGTGACAATCAGCTCTTTGTAGTGGACGGTGTTGGAATTGAAGTTGATAAAAGGGCGGTCTTTCGGCAATCCGCCGAAGAAATTGATGCGCCCACCGATGGCGGCTAGTTCCAATGCCTGCTCCTGCGCCTGCGGGGAGGGGGCGGCGATGATGACCACATCCGCGCCGCGCCCGCCGGTCTCGGCGGCGATGACCTGCGCCAGGTTTTCTTCGCCGGGGTTGACGATGTGGTCGGGATTGAACTGGCGCGCCCGAGCCAGACGGCTGGGGAGCAGCTCGCTCAGGATGACTTTGCTGGCGCCGCGCAGTCGCGCCAGGAGGACGTGCATCAAACCAATCGGTCCGGCGCCGATGACCAGGACGGTATCCCCAACCTGGACATCCACCGCGTTCTGCCCGCGCAGGACGCAGGCGAGGGGTTCGATGAGGGCGGCGACGGCGGGGTCAATCTCGGGGCTGATGGGGATGAGGTTGCCCTGGCGGATGGCGGCGGCAGGGATGAGCATGTATTCGGCAAAGGAACCGTTCAGGTTGATGCCGATGGCGGTGTAGTTTGCGCATAGATTATTCCATCCGGAGACGCACTCCGGACAAACCCCGCAACCCATATTGGGGGCGATGAAGACGCGCTGCCCGGGCTGTAAATTGCTCACCTGCGAACCGACGACGACAATCTCTCCGGCGACCTCGTGCCCGGGGATGCGCACCGCGCCGGGGGCGTACATGCGGTGGGCGCCGTGAAAGATGCGCAAATCGGTGCCGCAGATGCTGCTGCTGCCCACCCTGAGCAGCGCCTCGTCTGGGGCGACGGCGGGGAGGGGAATCTGCTCCAGGCGCAGGTCCTGAGGACCGTGATAGACAATCGCCCGCATGGTTTCGCTCATGAGGCGCCTTCCGGCTGGAGGATTTCTCTCAGATAAACCGGGCGACCTTCGAGGAAGGAGCGCGTCCCTGCCAGCACGCCTGCCACCGCCCAACGCCCCTCGTAGCCGCCGACTTTGGGCGGGGTGTCATTGAGGATGGATTGGACAAAATGCTCCATCTCGCGGATGTACCCCCAGGCAAAGCGTTCAGGCCAGGTGCGGTAGATGGGGGTAACCAAACCCTGCTCGCGGTTGGTGCAAATCACCACTGCCTGCCCTTTCAATTCGCCAATTTGGAGGATGCCCTTCTCGCCCACAATCTCGACCCGGGCGTCGTAACCGTAATCGCAGGGGCAGACGCCGGAGATGCTCCCCAAACCGCCATTTTCGAAGCGGATGCTCACCAGGGCATTATCGTAGAAGTTGGGGGTATCCACGCCGCGCTCCTTGCCCTTGAAATTGGCGACCTCGACGTAAACCCGCTCGAAATCCGAGCCCATCAACCAGCGCACGGTGTCCCAATCGTGGCTGTTGACCTCCGCCAGCATCCCGTTGGAGGTGGTCAGGTCGCGCGCCCAGGGCGGCGGCAAGCCGGGACCGTGGGTGAGGGACTTGATGAGCATGGGCTGACCGATTTCGCCCGCTAGGATGCGCCGCTCTGCCTCGACGAACTCCGGGTCGAAGCGGCGCATGAAACCCAACTGAAGATGGACCTTATTTTGCTCGGCGGAGCGGATGATGGCGTCGCATTCGGCGAGGTTGAGCGCCATTGGTTTTTCGAGGAAGACGTGCTTCCCCGCGCCTGCGGCGGTGGTGGCGAGGTCTTTGTGGGTGAAGGTGGGGGTGGTGATGACCACGGCGTCGAAATCGAGCGCCTGAAGGGCTTCGACGAGGGTGGAAAAACGATGCTCGACGCCGAACTGGTCGGCGGTCGCCTGGAGCGCTTCTGGAACGGGGTCCACCACGGCGACCAGGGTTGCGGCGGGGATATGGTGAACCAGGGAGTTGGCGTGGACTTTAGCCGCCCGCCCGGCGCCGACCAGACAAAAGCGAAGGGGTTGGGGCATAGGGTCTCCTGATGGGGAAAAGAGATAGGACAATATGTAATCCTGTCATTACAAGATTATAGATGAAAAACAGCGAATTGTCAAGCAATTATGGCAGGGTGGATGATGAAGAGGCTACCATCCAGGCGCGGTTCGAGGGCAGGCTGGTACCGCGACTGCGTCGTCGGAGACGAGGGCTGGGGCAGACTTACCCTTTGAGGGCGCCCGCCAGGATGCCGCGGACAAAGTACTGCCCGAGGAAGAGGAAAATCATCAGGGGTACAGCAACCGTGAGCAGGGAAGCAGCCATCTGGAGGTTATAGGGAGAGATGGTGCTGCCTTGAGTCATCGCCATTGCCACCTGGGCGGTCTGAGTTTTGGGCGTGCTCAGGGTGAGGGCGATGAAGAACTCGTTCCAGACCTGGGTGAAGATGATGATGGCGACCGAGGCGTAGGCGGGTAGGGCGATGGGTGAGACGACGCGGAAGAAAATCTGGATTTTGTTTGCCCCATCCACCTCAGCCGCTTCTTCCAGCTCTCTCGGTATGCCCAGGAAGAAGGTGCCCATCAGCACCGACGAGAGAGGCAGGTTGATGATCATATAGCTGAGAATCATCCCCAGGTGGGAGTTTGCCAGCCCGCTTCTGGCGGTGATGGTGGTGAGAGGGATGATCACCGCCTGGTATGGCAGATAGAGGGCAATCCCGACCAGGACGAAGATCACCCTGGCGAAAGTGGAGCGGTTGCGGCTCAGATAATACCCCCCCAAACCCCCGAAGAAGACCGCCAGGGCGGTGACGGTGAGGGTGATGATGGTCGAATTGATGATGGGGCGGTTCATCGGGATGAGGAACTGCGGGCTGCCAAACAGGGCAATCCGATAGTTTTGAAACTGGGGGTTAAGGGGTAAGTTAAGGTAGGTTCGCTGCTGAATCTCAGGCAGGGTTTTGAGCGAGTTGGTGATCATGACATAAATCGGCAGCAGGTAAGCGCAGGTGAGCATGACCAGCACCACAAAAACGATGATTTTCAGAGTCAGGCTTTTGCTTCTCATTCAAACCACTTCCTGAGGGCGTAGATGGTGTAGGGGATGACAAGGATAAAGGCAAGCAGGAAGATAATCACCCCGATGGCGGCGCCAGCCGAAAACAGGCGTTGATCGTAGGCGGTGACGATCATGTTGGTCGCCAGCACGTCGGTGGCGATGCCGGGACCGGTGCGGGTGACGATCCAGACGATATCGAACACTTTCAGGGTGCTGATCAAGAGCAGCGAAACCAGCACCAGGATGCCCGAGCGGATGTTGGGCAGGATGACCGCGAAGAGGATGCGGATGCGCGAAGCCCCGTCCACAATCGCCGCCTCGACCATCTCCTGGAGTTCGGCAGTGCGGAAGGATGACTGGATGATGATGACCGCGAAACCTAAATACTGCCAGATAAATATCACAATCAACCAGTAGGTGGCGGTTTCTGGGTTGTTGGTGTAGGTGAGAGGGGATTGGATGCCGATGCTGCGCAGGATGGTGTTGAAGACGCCGCGCTCAGGCTGGTAAAGCCAGGACCAGATGGTGCCGGTGACCACGAAGGACATCGCCACTGGGTAGAGGATGAGGGTGCGGACATAGGACTCTACCCCGGGAAAAGGCGCCAATTCGAGCAGATACGCCAGGAAAATCGCCAGAGCGGTGGTGGGAATCACGCCCAAAATCAGCCATTTCAGGTTGTTCTGTACATCCACCCAGAAACGCCCCTGGCGGAAGAGGTAGAGATACCACTTGAAGCCGGAAAAGGTATAGTCGGCGGCGGTGCTGACCCAGCTTGCCATGGAAACGTAAATGTTCCAGAGCAGGGCGCCATATAAAATGGCTAAGAAAAGCAACAAGGGCAGGGTAAAGACCAAAAATTCCAGGATGGCTGCCCGTTTTCTGGCTCTAGATAGGGTTCTGGCGGAGATCACCCAGGTCACCTCGTGAGGGGAATGATAAACCCGTTGGTTTTCAGAGCGACGAATTTCGCCGCAGCGCTGACGGCAGATTGTTCAAGCGAACTACCCCTGTCACCAACCCACCGTTGCTGATTTCAGGCAGGTAGGGATACATGGTTTGGATGTATCCCTACCTGAAATCCTGGGGGGGATCACCCGGGGTGAAGGAGGGTAGCCTTCACCAGGGGTGATTATGGCTCATCGTTTATGGCCACTGATACCAGGCAGCGCCCTCTTTGACGTTGAAGGTGGTCATCATGTCCGCAGTTTCTTTGATGGTGTTGTCAATGTCGGGTTGCGCGCTGGCAAAGAAGGACGAAATGATGACCCGGTACTGAACCTGAGCCGGGTTGGGCAGGATGGTGCCGTGTTGGTCGAGGATCAGTTTGTCAGGATTGGCGCTGACGTATTGCTGCATCTCCTGGCGGATGGGATCCGGGAACTCGGTGGGGTCAATGTCGGTGCGAGCGAACATACCGCCCTGGGTGACATCGGTCGGGATTTGCAGTTCAGGCGAGGCAACCACTCTCAGCCAATCC
>JBBIPD010000097.1:0-9395 GCA_037443025.1 Chloroflexota bacterium | reverse complement strand
CGTCCTGGCGCCGGGCAAGCCGATATTTATCAGTCAGACCGCTTCAACCTCAGAATATCCTTCTCATGGCAGTTTCAGCCCCTCGCAGAAGAATCAGTGGTTCATTGACGCTTATACCTATCTGGCTGGGCTGGACGGCGTACGCGCAATCCTGTATTTCAATATCGGCGGGGAATGCGATTGGGAGTTCTATCGCGATGGCAGCCTGCAGTATGAAGGCTACCGCGCTGCAATCGGCGATGCGGGTTTCACCTACATGACCCCGGCTGAGACCCGGGCAGAATTCTCCCCACCCTGACCACGCGACCTGCTTTCCTGTCATCCATATATCCCGGCAGTTCGCGCAGCCGCTTTTACAGGCGGAGGCTATCCGCGCCGTGAAATCGGCGAACAAATCTTGTAAGGTATAATCCCCCAGAAGATTTCAGTTTTATTGACAAGATAACCGCTTTTGGAGATTGGTGTGCAATATCCACAAGAGATTTACGATTCATCCAGGCGTCCCCATCCGTTGGTCGAGGAACTTCTCTCCCTGATCAAATACCGCGAGCTGGTCTATCAGTTCACCTCGCGCTCGATCACCGCCCGCTATAAGCGTTCGATCATTGGCGTAGCCTGGACGATGCTCAACCCGTTGATGACCATGGTTGTGTTAACCCTGGTCTTCTCTCAGTTGTTTAAGTGGAACGTACCCTACTACCCGGTCTATGTGCTCAGTGGGCTGATTGTTTGGGGGTTCTTCTCTCACACCACCAGCGCCGCCATGGGCGAGATGATCTGGAGCGGCGGGCTGCTCAACCGTATCTATGTCCCTAAATCGGTGTTCGCGGTCTCTGCCATCGGCACCGGACTGGTTAACCTGGGGCTGTCATTAATCCCATTGCTGCTGATTGCGCTTATCCTGGGAATTCGCTTCAACCCTGCCTTGCTGGTGCTCCCATTTTCTGTGTTATTGCTCTCGATTTTCTCGCTCGGCGTCGGGTTGATGCTGGCAACCGCCGCGGTTTATTTTGCAGATATGATCCCCGTGTATGAGGTCATATTGACGATTTGGATGTACGCCACGCCAATCATCTATCCGGTCGAGATCGTCCCACCGCAG
Source organism: Chloroflexota bacterium (assembly GCA_037443025.1). Lineage (GTDB taxonomy): Bacteria > Chloroflexota > Anaerolineae > Anaerolineales > UBA4823 > JAQBDA01. Next base: position 8,293 of record JBBIPD010000097.1, on the reverse strand, counting down.
CTATTGTGGTTGTTCCGTCTAAATCCACTCCTCTACCTTCTCCAAACCTTCCGCGATCCCATTTATAAAGGCGTCATCCCCGGATGGGATGTATGGGCAATTGCAGCCGCATTTGCATTGGCAGCATTCCTGGCAGGGGGGCTGATTTTCACCTCGAAGTCAAATGAATATGCATACCGCATTTAAACCCCTGCCGGCTCAGATTGATTCTGAGGACCAAAAACCCATCATCACCTTCGAACACGTCGGGGTGCTTTACCGCGTGCCCAAGGAACGCGTTTCGGGAATTAAAGAATACACCGTGCGCTGGCTGCAACGCCGCTTGAGCTACGAAGAATTTTGGGCGCTTAAGGACATCAGCTTTGAAGTATTTCCCGGCGAGGTCTTTGGCGTCATCGGGCGCAACGGCGCCGGAAAAAGTACCATGCTCAAAGTGATGGCGCGGGTGCTCCATCCGACCCGGGGTCGAGTCGTGATGCGCGGCAGGGTTGCGCCCCTGCTCGAGTTGGGAGCCGGCTTTCACCCAGAATTGACCGGGCGAGAGAACATCTACCTGAACAGTTCCCTCCTGGGTTATACCCGCAAAGAAGTGGACAGGTTATTCGACTCCATCCTCGAATTTGCCGAGATTGGCGATTTCATCGAAGCGCCATTGCGAACTTATTCGACCGGCATGGTGGCGCGCCTGGGATTTGCGGTGGCAACTTGCGTGCGTCCCGATATCCTCCTGGTGGATGAAGTACTCTCCGTGGGCGATAGCCGCTTCCAGGAAAAGTGCCTGGCGCGGATGAATTCATTTCAGGCGCAGGGCACGACCATCGTGATCGTCTCTCATAACATGGAGACCATCAAGAATTTCTGCAGTCGGGCGCTCTGGTTGGATCAGGGACAGGCTGGGGCAATTGGCTCCGTCTCTGAGGTTGTCGCCAGTTACACCGGCTGAGAAACCAATCCCTTTGATGAACCCCGACCCGCAATCATCACAACCCAAACGACCATCCCCGTTCAGGCGTCTGCGCTATTGGCTGATTCCAGCCAATAGCAAACAGGAATCCGAGCTATGGCTGATGGTTAAAAGCGCCCGCGCCGGCAGGTATGGTAGAGCACTAATCGGAGCCGTCCGTACAACCCTGGCGGTTTTCCTGGTGCCGCTGATTCGTTGGCTGCGACCGCGTGGGGTGTTCGCCGGTGAACCATATCTCCCCGATCATAGTCGGGTGGTGTTATTCACCAACCGGGATGACCTTCTGCCCGAGTACCAACCACGGCGAAGATTCAGCCCCAACGGCGCGTATCAAAGAGCGGTCACCCTGATTACAACCCTGGTGAATGAAAAGGACAGTTTGCTCCCCTGGCTTGAGAGTCTGTCGCGTCAGACCCGCCTGCCGGATGAGGTCATCATCGTGGATGGCGGCTCCACGGATGGGTCTTTATCTCTGCTACAAGAATACGCCAGGACCAGCCCATACCCGATGGTCGTCCTCTCGCAACCTGGGGTGAACATAGCCCAGGGGCGCAACCTCGCTGTGGCTAACGCCCGCCACGACCTCATCGCCTGCACCGATTTGGGCTGTCGTCTGGATGCCAACTGGCTGGAAAACATCACCGCCCCATTTGAAGATGATCCCCAAATGGAGGTGGTCGCCGGCTGGTATCAAACCATCAAAAGCTCCAGGGCAAAAATGGAGCTGCTGGGCGCAAACCTGGAAGATCTCAACCCCCAGGCATTTCTCCCTTCATCACGCTCGATCGCTTTCACCAGGCAAGCCTGGGAAAAGGTCGGCGGCTACCCCGAATGGCAAACCCTCACCGGCGAGGATTCGTTTTTCGATATCGAACTCAAGAAGGCGTGCCGCCATTGGGCTTTTGCCCCGCAGGCGATCGTTCACTGGGAGGCGCCCAAAAGCTTGAGGGATTACTGGCGCAAGGTGCGCAATTGGGCGGTTGGGGATGGCGAATCTCTGTTTGGGGCGCGTCTGTACTGGCACAGCCTGCTCCGCCTGCTATTCCTGTTCACATCGTCCGTCTTGTTGATTACCGCCTGTATTCTCGGAGTCGTCCTGGGCATCATCACCCCTCTCCTTGCTGCGGGCGTCTGCCTGGGGTGGGTCTATTCCGCTTCAGCGCTCATTTTCAGCTTCCGCCATTTCTCTCCGCTCGATCTGGTCAGCGAAATCGGCGCCGAAATGGCTCGCGTCCGTGGCTTTATCGTCGGAGCCAGCCAACGCCAGGCAGCCCTCGCCCGCCGCTACCAGGATGTGAAAGGTTTCTTTTTCATGCTCGCCGGCGTGCCGATTGACGACACCGGCGGCGGAGCGCGTTGCACGCAAATTTCACTTGAACTCCTGCGTCGGGGTTACGCGGTTTTTTACATCAACAAATTCCCCAAATACGAAAGCGTCGAGGTGGATACCCTGATATACCACCCCAATCTGTTCACCGCCCAACTCTCACACTTCCGCTGGGACGCCTTTCAACGCAATTATCATCACCTGCTCAAAGAGGGGCTTGTCGCGGGAATATTGGAGTTCCCTCTCAAAGACTTTCTGCCCATCGTCAAAGGGTTGCGGGCTGAAGGCGGGGTTATCATCTATGACCTGCTGGACGATTGGAACACCACCCTGGGCGGCGACTTCTACTCTCCCGAAATTGAAAAAGCGATCATCGCCGCCAGCCAGGTCCTTATCGCCACCGAGGCTTCCCTCCAGGAACGGCTGGAGAAACTGAGCGGGCGTCCGGTCACCTTGCTGCCTAATGCTGTCAACAGCCATCTATTCGACCCCAATCGGGTCTACCCGCGCCCCCAGGATTTGCCCGTATCAGAATGGACCATCATTTACATCGGCGCCTTGTGGGGTTCCTGGTTCGATTGGGAACTGCTTACCGCCATCGCCCTGGCTTACCCTCAGGCTGGCGTGGTGGTCATCGGAGATTACCGCAACCAGTGTCCAGAACCGCCAGCAAATCTGCATTTTCTGGGCTTGAAAGCCCAAAACACCCTCCCGGCTTACCTGGCGCACTCAGATGTTGCCATTATCCCCTGGTCGGTCAATTCCATCACCCAGGCGACCAGCCCGCTGAAAGTGTACGAGTACCTGACCATGCGCAAGCCGGTAGTCGCACCCAATTTACGACCCCTGCAGGGCTTACCGGGTGTGTTCCTGGCTCACGACCGACAGGACTTCATCGCCAAAGTGGGGGTCGCCCGCGATTGTCAGCTCCCCACGCAAGAGATTGACGCATTTGCCGCCCAGAACAACTGGGAAGCGCGACTCGACACCCTGTTGGACCTGATCAAATCCGCTCAAAGCTCAACCCGACCATGACCCACCGCGTGGTCATCTGCCGTTCCAATCCCATTTCGCCCGACCCCCGGGTGGAGAAAGAGGGGCGCTCCCTGCTCCAGGCAGGCTACCAGGTCGCCTTGCTCGCCTGGGATCGCAGCGCCGAACTGCCGCAGCAAGAATGGATTGACGGCATCCCCTGCTTCCGCCTGCCCATTCGAGCGCAATACGCCACCGGGATGCGCAACCTGCCCGATTTACTGCGCTGGCAGTGGGGTCTGCTCAAATGGCTTGTGCGCCACCGCAGCGATTACGATATCATCCACGCCTGCGACTTCGATACCGTCCTGCCCGCCCTCTATTGCCAGAGGGTGCACCGCAAGAAGGTGGTGTACGATATATTCGATTTTTACGCCGATCACCTGCGCCGAACGCCTGCCTGGATAAAAAAAGCCATCCGCGCCCTGGATATCGGCGCAGTCAATCGGGCGGATGGGGTCATCCTGGCAGATGACTCGCGCTGGGAGCAGATTCGGGGCGCCAAGCCGCGGTTAAGCGCAGTCATCTATAACAGCCCCGAAGATATCCCATTTCAATCCGTCTCCCCGGCGGAAGATGGATATAAGCCTCCAGATAGCCGCCTGCACCTGGCATATATCGGCTTGTTGCAGGTCGAACGCGGCTTGTTTGAACTTCTGGCAGTGCTGCGCCGCCGCCCTGAATGGACGCTCAGCCTGGCAGGTTTTGGCGGCGATGAAGCGCAAATCAAAGGACAAATCCAGCAGATGCCCAATGTCGCCTGGTACGGGCGAGTACCTTATCTGATGGCTTTGCAACTCTCTGCTGCGGCGGATGTGCTCATCGCCACTTATGATCCCGCCATCCCCAACCACCGTTACTCCAGCCCGAACAAAGTCTTCGAAGCCATGTTGCTGGGCAAGCCGATCATTGTCGCTCGAGAGACGAACATGGACCGGATTATCACCGGTGAAAACTGCGGAATTGTCATCCCATACGGTGATGAAGACGCCCTCGAACAGGCTTTGAAGGAGCTTCAGGACAACCCGGCTTTACGCCTGCGCCTGGGAGAGAACGCCCGTAAAGCCTATGATTCGCGCTATGGATGGCGCATCATGCAAGAGAGGCTAATCGACCTCTATGAACAACTGACAAATTGAGGCAGGTTGAGACGGGTGACCCGGCTTTTGCTCTCCTCCAACACCGACTGGTACCTCTACAATTTTCGCCTGGCTCTGGCGAAATATCTGCGCCAGGAGGGAATCGAGGTCACCCTGTTATCCCCACCCGGCAAATTCGTTCCATTACTGGAGGAGAGCGGTTTTCGTTGGATTCCCTGGCGTCTTGGACGTCAGACGATAACCCCCTGGAGTGAGATCACCTCCCTGCGGCAGGTGTATGCCCTGTATAAACGGGAGAAACCGGACTTAGTCCACCATCACACCATTAAACCCGTTCTTTATGGCACGCTGGCAGCCCGCATGGCGGGCGTCAAGGGCATCGTTAACTCCATCACCGGACGGGGTTATATTTTTCTGGGTGAAGACCGTCGGGCGCGCTGGCTGAAGCGCCTGGTACTGCCTGTCTACCGCCTGGCGCTCAACTCTCCCAATTGCGGTGTAATATTTGAGAATCCAAACGATTTGCAATACTTCCTGGATAACCGCCTGATTCCGGAAGAACGCGCCTGGCTGATCGAGGGGGTGGGCGTGGACCCGGAGCGTTTCTCACCCCAACCAGAACCGGCGGGGACGCCAGTGGTCCTGCTGGCAGCCCGCATGTTGTGGGATAAAGTGATTGGGCTGCTGGTCGAGTCAGCCCGCCAGTTGAAATCCGAAATTCAGGTGAGAGTCGCGTTGGTTGGAGACCCCGACCCCGGAAATCCAACCACTGTCAGCCAGCAGACCCTGGAGAAATGGCACGCCGAAGGGGTCATCGAGTGGTGGGGTTGGCAACCAGACATGCCGGCAATCTACCATCAGAGCCACATCGTCGCCTTGCCCACCATGTATGGAGAAGGCGTACCTACCACCCTGCTGGAAGGGGCAGCCTGTGGTCGCCCCCTGATCGCCAGCGACATCCCGGGTTGCCGCCAGGTGGTGCGGGACGGTTTCAACGGCTTCCTCGTCCCGCCCAGTGATTCGGCAGCCCTGGCGCAAGCCATCAAGCGCCTGGTTTCCGATCCTGCGCTACGTGGTAGAATGGGGAATGCCAGTCGTCAACTGGTGTTGGAGAGGTTCACCCACACTCAGATAAACGCCGCCACACTCAGCGTATATCAGCATATCCTGGCGAAAACGACTCCGACCTCTCAGACATAATGGCTTCTTCTCTATCAGGATGACTTGCCTTTGCTGACTCTGCAAACCTTTCGCAACATCCTCTTTGCCTCGCTGCTCGCTCTGGCGATCGGTCCTTTTGCCCGGTCTCTTGCCCACCGTCTGAAGCTCGAGGATATCCCCAACAAAGAGTTGCACAAGCAACATGGCTCCGTTGTGCCGGTGGCGGGTGGGATTATCCTGGTCATCACGGTCTTTGCCATCGCATTTGGGTTGCGGCTCTGGGATTCTCCGCTGGTGCGCGCTCTCCTGGTTTCATCTACCATCCTTTTCCTCTTCGGTCTCTGGGATGATTTCCGGGGATTGTCTCCCCTGGTCAAGTTGATTGGACAAATCATCGGTTCGGTTGTCCTCATTTTGATGGGCGTCCAGGTGCTGATGTTCCCCAATAACTGGATCAATCTGGCGCTCACCCTGTTTTGGATGGTGGGCATCACCAACGCCTACAATTTTGTGGACAGCATGGACGGACTCGCGGTGGGTTTGGGCGCCCAGGCAGCCGCCTTCTTCATGCTGGTGACCGCCGATTCAGGTCAATCTGATCTCTCCATCCTGAGCACTCTGGTCTTAGGCGCGTGCCTGGGTTGCTATTACTACAACGCCCTTCCGGCGCGGTTTTTCATGGGGGATTCCGGCTCCCAGTTCTTGGGCTTCCTGCTGGCGGGCTTGGCTATTGCTTATAACCCTCCCGGCTTCGAGCAATTGGCGTCATGGTATATCCCGATACTCCTGATGGCAGTGCCGATCTTCGATGTCACCCTGGTGGTTGTCTCTCGTCTGCGCCGTAATCGCCCCATTTATCGCGCTTCGCGCGATCACACCTACCATCGCCTGGTCAATTTGGGGATGAGTTCCAATCGGGCAGTTTTAACCATGCACCTTGCGGCTATGCTCCTCGGCTGTCTGGCTTTTGTCGCCCTGGGATTGCAACCGCTGATTTCTAATGTCATCTTTTTCTGCGTCCTGTTGGGCGGAATAGCCGCCTTGTTCTTCCTGGAAAAAAACGTCAAAGCCCTGTAATCAGTTTCCGGCGTGAGTCTGGGGCAATAAACGGGCAATTGATCTCATCCCGCCTTCCCATCTTAATGGTTTGACAGACAGACGATATGGTTAATGAGTGGAACATCCGCTTAGAAGTCCTGAATGCTGCCCACCGCTGGCAGGTGATCGTGCTCTTTATCCTGAGCGGCAGTTTAATCGGCGCAGCCATTGCCTACCTCCTGCCAACCCCCTATCGGGCTGAAACCAGCCTCCAGGTCGCCTATAGTGGCGACATCCACCTGCGCAACCCGGATGATTATAAGAACTGGCAGATGGAGCAGCTCAATCTCCTCATTCTCTCTCCAGATGTTTTGCAGGAGACGTTGGTCCGGTTGAAAAGCCAGGGCAGCGATTGGGTGAACAGCACCTCAGATGATCTCGCTCAAGGATTGCACGTCTATTGGCGCAACGCCGGCGAGTGGCGTCTGGTCGCAGAAGCCAAAACTCCCGGGCAGGCGCAGGAACTGGTAACCACCTGGGAGCAGGTCATCCTGGATCAGATACAGAAGGCAACCGGTCACGCCAGCTCTGTGTTGGAGATCAGCGCGCTCGTGGACAATTTTGCCAACGAACTGGTCAACCTGCGCCAACGCAAGCTGGGGTTGGAACAAATCCATCAGTCCATTCAGGTCTGGACGCAGACCACAAGCCCGGTCAATTCAAATCAGGCATTGGATACCCGGCAGCGCTGGCGCCTGCTCGCCCAGGCAGCGACTGCGGCGCAATGGAACCCCGAAGGGGTAGCCATGCTCCAGGCTATTCCTCCCCCCGATGCGCCTGCCTCAGATTACCTGCCCTGGCTGGAGAGAGTGTCCGCCTTCATTGACCAGGAGCTGGAGCTCCTGGAGGAGCAAATTGACCGCTTGTCACAGGAGTATAACCAGCTTTACGCCCGCTGGTACCAGGAAAGAGATGCATCTCGCGGGCTGACAGCTTACCTGATGGTCACCCCACTCGAAGAGCGGCGCTCTCAGGTGCAGGCTGTGCGCCCTATCGGCATGATGATATTTGTCGGCGGCTTGCTTGGTCTGCTCACCTGGGGGCTCGTCTGGCTGGCGCGCCCGCTGCGCCGGGGGCTGGCGCAATCATGACGAGCGAGGCTGTGAAACCAAAGCCGAACCCGGAGAAGATTCTGGCGACTGTGCAGAACGTTGCCTGGGCGCTCTTTCTCCTCTTCCTGCCGGTGACCAGCTTCCCATACCTGCCAGCCGTTCTGGGCGGGGGCACACTGGTGCGCCCGCTTTCGATTTATCCCCTGATAGCGCTGCTCTTGCTCTCCACCATCCCTCGCCTGCTTCGTTTTCCGACGCCCAGGACGTTGCTCACCCTGTTGCCATTCGTATTTGTTGCGCTGGCGACTTCAGCCATCTCTTTACTCAACGATATAGACCCCGTTCTGGGAATTTCCGTCCAGGATCGCGTGTTGCGAGCCTTGCTCACCCTGTTGATCGGCGGCGCAACCTACGCCGCGGTATCCCTGACCCCTCGCAGCGAAAGCGCTCTGCGCGCCTCTCTCCGCTGGCTCTACGCTGGCTTTAGCATTGCCCTGCTTTGGGGATCGCTCCAGGCAGTGTATATCATCAACTTTAACCGGGAATATTTCCGGCTCTT
>JBBIPD010000096.1:0-9454 GCA_037443025.1 Chloroflexota bacterium | reverse complement strand
TCAGTTCCATCAGGTTGCGATGAACCGGCTTGCTGGTGGTCTGGATAACATACACGTCCTGACCGCGGACGCTTTTGTGCAATTTTACCCACAGATTATCGTTCGGATAGAGTATCACGTCTCGTCCGCTCAGCGGTAGATGCAGGTAGTCGGCAATTTCAGCCGCAAGGTCGGGGCAAGCAGTCCCTGCGAAGAGTTTTATCTCGCCGTAAATATTCAATTCATGATGATGATCATAAACAGGCATCGACTCCTCCCGCGGTTGTTATTGCATCGTTTATTTCATTGTATATCAAGTTTTGCCGTTGGGTTCATCTGAATCTGCCCGCCATTCCGAGCGCAACACACTCATCAGTAGCACATCAATATACTTGCCCTCCTGGTATTCAGCCTCCCGCAACCGACCTTCCTGGATGAAGCCAGCTTTTTCGTAAGAGCGAATTGCCCTGGGGTTGGTTTGGAAAACGCGCAGAAAGATGCGGTTCAGGTTAAGGGTCAAGAAGCCATGCTTGAGCATCAGTTTCATGGCTTCGGTCCCAAGACCCTGGTTCCAAAAAGACTTTTCGCCGATAAATATGCCGATTTCGGCGCTTCGGATGCGCCAGTCAATGTTCATAAAACCGCAATTGCCGACAGGAATCCAGGTCTCATCTTGCTTGACCTCGATTGTCAGTGGATGTTCACTGGTTGGGGATTGGAGCATATTCTCGAACCAGCGCTCTTCCTCAGAGATGGATAGCGGCAGATACATCGAGAGACCCTGGCGAACGTCTGGATCGTTCAGCCAGGCGGCAAAGCGAGGCACATCGTCTCGCTCTGGGGCGCGTAAGCGGATACGCTTGCCGTAAATCATGCTTCATCTCCATCGAGTAAAATGGTCACCGCTCGCCAGGGGGAGAGGCGACGCTCGACCACCTCTCGTATTACCGCCTGATATTTCTCGGCGGAGATGGTGTTCTTCCAGCGGGAAACCAGGGTGGATTGCAACAGGGCTTCCAGCTCTGCTCCCAGGCGGGCTTGTTCGCGGCGGGTCCAATCTCCGCTCTCCTCTAAAAATTTACGATGGCGGTCTATCTCGCCGGCTACCTGGCTGACGCCGATGCCTTCGGTTGCCACGCTGCGCAGGACAGGCGTCTGCCAGGAATTTTTTTCGGATTGGGGTGAGGGAGGTTCGACCTCCGCCATAAACAAGCCATGATGCAGCGATTGACGCTGTGCAGGATGCGCCAGTTGGAGCATGTTGCGCAAGGCGCGTTCTGTGTTTTCTGCCCCGGGTCTGTCGGCTTTATTGACCACCAGAATATCTGCAATCTCCAATATGCCGGCTTTGATTGCCTGAATCTCGTCTCCCAAGCCAGGCGCTTCAACGACCACCGTGGTGTGCGCCAATCGGGCAATATCCACCTCCGCCTGCCCTGCGCCAACAGTTTCGATGAGAATGATGTCATAACCGGCGGCATCCAGCGCTTGAACCATGCCGGAGGTGGCTTGGGCTAAGCCCCCCAGTGAGCCGCGAGATGCCATCGAGCGGATAAACACGCCCATATCGCCCGCCAGGTCGCGCATGCGGACACGGTCGCCCAGGATTGCTCCCCCGCTGAACGGGCTGGATGGATCAACGGCGATGATGCCAACCCATCTGGGGTTCTTACCGTCGGGTGGATTCCGAAAGTGGCGCGCCAGTTGATTCACCAAAGACGATTTCCCTGTGCCGGGCGCGCCGGTGATTCCAACCAGGTGCGCCCTTCCTGTCCGAGGAAAAAGTTCCTCCAGGGCTTTCCGCCCCTCTGGGGTGTTGTTTTCGATTTGGGTCAGCAGCCGGGCTAGCGCCAGCCGATTTCCTTCCAGAACCGATTCTGCCAGAGACATCAGTTTTCAGAGGCGGCGCGAGCGCTCACTGCCTTGCGGATATCGCTGATGATCTGGTCTGTCAGGGTGCCGGGACCGTAGACGCCTACCACGCCCATCTCCAGCAACCGGGGCACATCCTCGTCGGGGATGATCCCTCCAACAAAAACCTTCACATGTTCTTGCTGGTTCAGCTTGAGGAGTTCCAACACCCGGGGCAACAGCGCCATGTGGGCGCCAGAGAGGATGGATAACCCGACTGCGTCCACGTCCTCTTGTAAAGCAGCCTCGGCGATCATCTCGGGTGTCTGGCGCAGACCGGTGTAAATCACTTCCATGCCAGCATCGCGCAGGGCGCGAGCGACCACCTTCGCGCCGCGATCATGACCGTCCAAGCCGGGTTTGGCTACCAATACGCGGATTTTTCTCTCGCTCATATCTCTCTTCCGTCGTTCGAGGGATGGCTTGATCAGATTATACCGCGCTTCTTTCTGCCTTATATCTCGGGTGAGACCAGACCTTTTACAATGGGCGTATCGTTCTTGGGGGCTGGGGCAGGTGCGGGTAAAGCGCGCCTCAGGAGTTTCCAAACCCGTGCTTGTAAGCGAACTTAATCGCTTCGCGGCGGTTGCTGACTTCCAGCTTTGCCAGGATGCTATGGAGATGGTTCTTGACCGTGTATTCGGAGATAAACAGCCGTGCGGCAATCTCGCGATTCGTACCGCCCTTTACCAGCTCGCGGAGCACATCCTGCTCGCGCTCGGTGAGTTTGTCGAATACACTCCCCTCGCCAAGGAGGTGATGATTATTCCGAGAGAGCTCCTCCATCAGGCGCGTCACCATTGCGCGTGAGATTGGCGCCTGTCCCTCCCTTAAGCCGCGTAGAGACGCCAGCAGGTGCGGCGCTTCCAGATCTTTGAGCAGGTAACCTTTCGCCCCGCTGCGGATGGCGGAGATCATTTTATCTTCTTCGTCATACTCGGTGAGGAACACCACAAACACCTCGGGTTTGACTGCCAGAATTTTTTTCACCGCCACCAGGCTATCTTCATCCGGCAGGTTGAAGTCAATCAACACCACCTGTGGGTCCGCCCGGTCTAACTGTTCGAGCGCTTCCGCGAAACATCCCGCTTCGCCGGCGATTTGAAAATCCGGTTGTTCCCGGAGCAACTTCACCAGCCCCTGGCGAAAACCGTTATTACTATCAACGATAAGGATGGAGAGCATTTTGCCCACCTGAACATCATCTATTTAGAGGTAGCTTATTGAAACATCCCTGTAAATGGCGAATGTTGCTGAACCCCATACGCCCGCGAGATTAAAATAACCCATTATAAAGAGCCAACGGTAGTAACCCTATTATAAGACAACAGGGTTATGATGTGTTTATCTTGATATTTACAGATATGATAAGCCGACCCAAACCGCCCCCATAAACAAGAAGCCGCCCTCCCGGACGACTTCATGCGCGCTGCGGCTCCTTATCCATAACGGAGGAGGGATGCCGCAGCGCTTAGACAGGTACTACTATCGTTCATTTCGGCAATCACCTCCTCTTTGGTGGGATAGCAGAGGAGTATAAAACCCATAAGTTGGGGTTAGTATAACTTAAATGGGTGAGTTGTCAATAGAGACATACCTGGTATTATTTTTGCCTCTTTTTTTCCAGCAATATAGTTGATCTTTCTCTTCTCCGTAGTGATTATAAATTTAATAAAAATTTTAATATTAAGCCTCTGGACAAAGGCGTCTTTTTGCAATTATGGGCAAAGAAACCCTGAAAATGCCCAGAATTGTTAATGATTACCCTGTTTTGCCAATTAATAGTTGACTTTTCCTGAAAATTTCTCTATAATCAATTTAAGTAACTGGGAGCGCTTCCAGAATTTTTTCTAATACCTTTTTCTCTGCAGCTTACCGTGGAGATATGAGTTGTCCGAACTGACGCTCGAGGATATTGCGAAACGATCCGGGGTTTCTCGATCCACCGTTTCGCGGGTGATAAATGGACAACCGTACGTTCGCCAGGAGGTGCGCGAGCGAGTACTCAGGGTGATTCAGGAGACCGGTTTTCATCCCAATTTGGCTGCGCGCGCTCTGGCTTCTCAACGTTCCTGGATGATCGGTCTGGTTTTACCTCGCAATGTCAGTTCGTTCTTCACAGATCCGTATTTCCCGCGCCTTACCCAGGGAATTGCCCGCGCCTGTAATTTGTATAACTATACATTAGGTCTTTTTCTAATCAGTACCCCCATTGATGAAGAGAAAATATTCCCTCGATTATCCCGAAGAGGCTTTCTGGATGGGATTTTGGTCCAATCAGGTGAGGTTGGCGATCAACTCATCGAGCGATTGATCAACCTGACCATACCGGTCGTGGTTGCTGGTCGCCCCTTTCATTCGAACGATGTCAGCTATATTGATGTGGATAATGTCACTGCGGCTTACGAGGCGGTAACTCACCTGATTCAGCTTGGATACCGGAAGATTGGCACAATCACGGGGGCGCTGACCAGCACCGTCAGTCTGGATCGCAAAGAAGGCTATCTCAGAGCTCTGTTGAACAACGGATTGAGACTGGATAAAAACCTGATTGTGGAAGGCGATTTTACCGAGACCGGCGGTTACCTGGCGATGCAACGCTTGTTGCCTGCCCAACCGGATGCAGTTTTTGCCGCTTCTGATGTGATGGCGTTGGGTGCGATGCGCGCTGTGCGTGAAGTTGGGCTGCGCGTTCCAGAGGATATCGCCTTTGTCGGTTTTGATGATTTGCCCGTAGCGACCCTGGCGAACCCACCGTTGACAACCATCCATCAGCCCATTGCCGAATTCGGTGAAAGAGCGGTTGAGATGTTGATTGATTTGATTGAGAATGGAGTCAAACCGCCTCGATGCGTCATTATGGATACAGAACTGGTTATTCGCGAGAGCTGTGGCGCAAGGGCAAAAGGGATGGTCGTTTAGGAAATGTCGGCGCAGATGCCGGTTGTGTTTGTCCTTTCCAGATATGAAATCGCCCAATGAGCAGGAGGAGGTGAAAAATTGCCTGATTTTCAATGACATGATCAACCCGCTGAATTAGTCAATCGAGAAACATTTTAAGGAGAATAGAAATGAAACGCTTGAATCTCTTAATCTCTCTGCTGATGGTGATGGGCTTGGCGCTTGGAGCCTGCGCAACGCCTACACCGCAGACCGTTATCCAGACCGTCGAAGTTCCGGTTGTGGAAACAAAGGAGGTTATGGTGACCCAGGAGGTTGTGGTCACCAAGGAGGTTGTGGTTCAGCCGACTCCAGAACCGGGGACCCTGCCTCGTAAAGAGACCCTCTACTTCAACGGTCAGCAGTGGGGTCCGGTCGTCTGTTGGAATCCCTACTCCACCAACTGCAATAACGCCATGGCTATCGTCGCTCAGGACAGCGCCCGCGTAACCATGTTCGAGACCCCCTATTTGTATAACATGCTGGATGGTCAGGTGTACCCTCTGCTGGCAGATGGTCCATTTACCTGGAATGATGATCTTACCGAGATCACCTTCAAGCTCAAGCCGGCAGCAAAATGGAGCGATGGGACGCCGGTGACCGCCGAAGATGTCGCCTATACCTGGCTTGCCAGCGTTAAGTACGAGACCAACGCCGCAGCCAACTTCAAGGATTACATCGAAGCGGTTGAAGCGGTTGATCCCCTGACCGTCGTCGTCAAGGCTAAACTGGATGAGAACGGTAAACCGGTCAATCCGCTGATGGTCGCGGCTTATCTTAGCCGTCAATATGTCATCCAGAAAGCCTGGACCCAAAAACTGGAAGAACGAACTGGCGGCGATCCCGCAAAGTTCAAGGAAGATACGGCTGAAGACGTTGTCTATTCCGGTCCGTATCACAAATACTTTGCCGATGAAACCAAGGTGATCCTTGTTCGGGATGACAACTACTGGGGGCAGGATCCTTCCATGTGGGGTAAACTGCCTGTCCCGAAATACCTGGCGCACCAGATTTTCAAGGATAACGCAGCAGGCTCAGTGGCTCTGGCGCAGGGTGAAGTAGATGTCAGCCAGCAGTTCAACTCCAATGTCCAGGTTTTGTGGCTCAACTATGGCTTGCCCATCTCCACTTACCTTCCCGATCCTCCTTACCACATTGGAGCCAGCCTGCCAACCGCCTTCTATAACATGAAATCTTATGGCTTGGATCAGCTTGCGATCCGCAAGGCAATCGCCATCGCGGTGGACTATGACACCATCATCGCCAACGCCATGACCAACCAATCGGCAACCTTCCACCAGGTGCCGCGCTCATTGATGAACCCAACCCCTGGCGAGCAGGCTCTGTATGACCATGATGCCGTCAAAGACCTGCAATGGACCGGCAAGGACATCGAGGGCGCCAAGAAACTGTTGGATGAGGCGGGCATCGTTGACACCGACGGCGATGGCTGGCGAGAATACAATGGGAAGAAGCTTTCCTATGTTGCCACCTGCCCCAATGGCTGGTCTGACTGGCAGGCTGCAATCGAGGTGGTTGCTGCCGCCGGCAAGGACATCGGGATTGAGATCACCACCAACTACCCAGAATGGGCGGTTTATCAGACCGTTGTCACGGATTGGCAGGCTCTTCCCGAGTCTGGCTACGACATCTTCATGATGTGGAGCGATGGCGCTGGTCCAACCCAGCCCTGGGGACGTATCCGCCACCTGATCAGCTCTGAATTTGCTGAAACCCAGAATAACTGGAACGGAAACTGGGGCGGCTACAAAAATCCAGTTGCCGATGAAATCATCCAGGCGATACCTCGTGAGACTGATCCTGCCAAGCTGAAGGAGATGTACACTGAGTTGGTCAAGATTTACCTGACCGATGTCCCCTCCTTCACGCTCATGTACCGCCCGCAGAACTTCCACACAGTTAACGAGAGCGTCTGGACCAACTTCCCTCACCAGGGTGATGGAACCAATCCGCCAGTCCCGCCGCTCAACCTGACCGATGGGTGGAGTATCGCTGGCTTATACAACTTAACACTCGTGAATCCGTGAGTTATCCGGGAACAAAACAGCCATGTTCCACATACCCCGGAACATGGCTGTTTGTTATAATCGCGACGAGAACGTTCTAAAAACCCTCTACCCCGGTAGGGGAATGGGCGAAAGGAGCAGTTGCCGAACGTTTTCGTTATAAGAGATGAAGAGGGGGTGTTTGAGGTGACAACGACCACCCAAACGCCCCCTGCACCCATCAACTGTATCGGTCCAAACGCCTTATCAGTCGAGGAGGTGCTGGGTGAAAGGGTATATCAGGTATTTCGGTAATAAGTTGATTTGGTTCTTCATCACGTTTGTTGTGGCGTTCCTGCTCAATTTTATCCTGCCCCGCCTGATGCCGGGCGATCCGGTGGCGGTCATTACCCAAAGGGCTACACAGGGCATGCAAAGTCAGGCTGGGGTCCAAAGAGTATACGAGCAATATCAAGAGGCGTTTGGCACGAACAAACCCATACTCACCCAGCTTGGTCTCTATATCAAAAATCTGGCAAAGGGTAATTTTGGCATCTCGTTCAGTCAATATCCCAGACCTGTGGCGGACATTCTGCGCTCGTCCATCGTGTGGACGGTGATGCTCCAATTCCCGGCGATTATTGTCGGCTGGGTGATAGGGAATACGCTCGGCGCGTTAGCCGCGTACTTAAAGGGTTGGTATGACCGACTGCTGATGCCTCTCAGCATTTTTGCCAGCAGTTTACCGGCGTTTGGCATGGCAACCATTCTGTTGGTTATTTTTGGCGTCCAGTTAAAATGGCTGCCCACTTCTGGTGGATATGAGGTCAGTATGATCCCCAGCTTTAGCTGGGCATTCTTCCGCTCGGCGCTGATTCATTACCAGTTGCCTTTCTGGTCAATCGTGTTGATCGCCATCGGTGGTCAGGCGATTGGGATGAGGTCTATGTCTATCTATGAACTGAATGCGGATTATGTGAAGTACAGCCGCTTCATGGGAATCAAAGACCGAAAGATCATCCGCTATGTGTTTAGAAATGCCATGTTGCCCCAAATCACGGGTTTGGCGTTGGCAATCGGTACCATGGTCAGCGGGGCGCTTGTGGCAGAGATCATCTTTAGCTATCCAGGACTTGGTTTCACCCTCTTAAACGGCATCATGGGGCAGGATTATCCGCTAATTTCGGCAACCACATTGATTATCACGTTGATGGTGCTGATTTCGACCTTTGTGATTGAAATACTATACGGCTTCATAGACCCGCGGATTAAAGCGGCGCAGTCTGATTGAGGAGGGAATCTGCCATGAAATATACCCTCAAGCAGATATTTCGCTCTCCAAAGTTTGTGGTCGGCTTCTCGATATTTGTGTTTATCGTACTGATGGTGATTGTCTATCCCCTTTTTGTAAGAGATAATCCTTTAGAGATCATCAGTCAGGGCACTTTCGTCCCGCCGGGAATCTATGTCAATGTTTATGACAGTATCGGCTCCACCCCCTATACGCTCATCCTGGATGACGCCGCTGCCAAACGCGTTGCCAGCAAATTGGGGCAAAAAGAACGGTTGGACATGAGAGACTGGCTCCTGGCTGCCGGGATTCCCGATGGCGAGATAGATATTCAGGATACCGAAAAACTCATGACGCTATGGGCGAATAATTATGATCCCCTGAGGAAAATTCCGGGGATGACCTACGCCAAGCAAAGTTATTATCAGAGGCTGGACGCCTCGCTGGAGGGGATTTTATCCACGGAGGGGGTGACTATTGCGGTAAAAAACGCCGAAATAGGCGCGTTGGAGGAGAAGGCGACCGTCAGTCAATCGGATTACGTGAATATCCGCGATGTTGCAAATGTGCGCCTGTTGTTGCTTGGCACAGATAACTTTGGTCGGGATGTGCTGACGGAGCTGGTATCGGCGACTGGCACCTCGCTCCTGATTGGTCTTGTCGCTGGTCTGATTGCAACCACCATCGGTTTACTTCTTGGTTTGGTGTCAGGTTATATCGGCGGCATGCTGGATGACATCATCATGTTTATTACCAATATTTTTATCGTGATCCCCAGCTTTGTGTTGTTGATTTTGATTTCATATAGCATCGGGCAGGAAAAGCGCGGCGCGGTGACCATTGCAGTGGTCATCGGGCTGACCTCGTGGGTATGGACTGCCAGGGCTGTGAGGGCGCAGGTGATCTCTTTGCGTAATCGAGATCATGTCAGTTTGTCTAAATTATCCGGTCATCCGATTGCGCGCATCATCTTTACCGATATTCTTCCCTATATTGCTTCGTATGTGTTTATGGCGCTGATATTACAGATTTCTTCGGCAATTCTGGCGGAGGCGGGGTTGTCAATCCTCGGGCTGGGTCCAAAAACTACGGAAGTGCCCACTTTGGGCTTGATGATGAACTGGGCATTTATCTATCAGGCGCAGGTGCTCGGAAAATGGTGGGCATACTTACCCGTAATCATCACCATTGCTCTGATTTCATTCTCGCTGAACTTGATGAATACCGGTCTGGATCAGCTTTACAACCCCGCGTTGAGAGAATAGGTGAGCGACATGCCAAGAGACATCCCCTTAGAGGTCAGGGAAGTAAAGAAGAAAAATGTGAT
>JBBIPD010000095.1:0-9507 GCA_037443025.1 Chloroflexota bacterium | reverse complement strand
TGACACCGCGGGAAACGACCACACGCTTTTGGTCCATTCCAGGAAATTTTCCCTGGTGATGGTGTTTTTTCTACCTTTTTGTGGGCGGCTGAAGATGTCCTTAGAAAAGACCAGGATATACTCATGCACATCCCTCAGAACCGGGTTTGCCGCCGACCTCCAGCTCCCCCAGGCGGTCGAGGCGCTGGCGCTCGCGGCTTTGTTCCAGATAATCTCTCCCCGCATTAAAAACCCGACCCTCTGCATCTGGTCAATGATCAGCGCATGGAGGGGAATATATGGCTTGCGCCCCAGGTTCGCCACATTGACGCACGCCCGACCTCCAGGCACCAGCACCCGGTATGTCTCCCCCCAGACCCTCTCCAAAAGTCCAAGGTATTCCTCGAGACTCAGATTTTCGTCGTATTCTTTCGTTGCATTGTACGGCGGCGAGGTAACCATCAGATGGACGCTGCAATCAGGCAACTCGTCCATCGCTTCGCTGGATTTGCACAGAATCTGGTTCAGGTATGGTTCGGGAATCGGATTTTCAATATATTCAACCTGGCTCTCGCCAGGCACCGCTTCATACAAACGGCTGGCGTAGAAGCGTGAAGCATCATGGCTGACTCGCCCAGGCGTCCCATAGGAACTGGTGCTGGTGTTGATGCGTCTGGCAGGTTTTTTGCCCATCGGCTTTATTATACTGAATCTGGCTGGCTCCCAGGAGCTGTTGCAACCAAAACAACATCTCTACGTAAATCAGAGTGATGCACAATAAAGATCAGCCCCTCTGCGCCATGGCGGGGCATAACCCGAATTATCTTCAAATATTAAAGGAGCAATTCAATGTCTGCTGAATACCGAAAGCTATACCGCTCGCGCACCGAACGCATGATTGGCGGGGTGTGCGGCGGCATCGGCGAATACTTCAACATCGACCCCACCCTGGTTCGCCTGCTTTTCGTCATCGGGACCTTGTTTGGAGGTCCCATGGGACCCATCGCCTACCTGATTTTCCTGATTGTTGTCCCTGAAGCCCCTGGCGCAGAATCCTGACCACCTGAACCGGGCAGAGGACCACCAGGGCGATAGCGCAAATCTCATCAGAAAATGCAGGACTGGCATCGCCTTCGCTGCCAGTTCTGCATTTTTCCAACCCGATTCGTCAACCTCATAATTTCGGTAGGACAATCGCCTCCTGCTTTTGGTACTTGCCCTTCTTATCGGCGTAAGAGGTCTCACACACCTCATCCGCCTGGAAGAACAGCACCTGGGCAATCCCCTCATTGGCGTAAATTCTGGCGGGCAAAGGGGTGGTGTTGGAGATTTCGAGAGTGACGTAACCCTCCCACTCTGGCTCAAACGGGGTGACATTGACGATGATTCCGCAGCGAGCGTAGGTGCTTTTCCCCAAACAGACGGTCAAAACATCCCGGGGGATGCGAAAATACTCGATTGTGCGCGCCAGGGCAAACGAGTTGGGCGGGATGATGCACACCTCCCCCTTGTAATCCACCATGGATTTCGGGTCGAAGTGCTTGGGATCCACCACCGCCGAAAAGACATTGGTAAAAATCTTAAATTCATCAGCCACACGAATATCATAGCCATAGGATGACACGCCGTAAGAAATGACGCCATTGCGCACCTGCCCGGCTTCAAACGGCTCTATCATCCGATGCTCAAGCGCCATCTTGCGAATCCAGTGATCGGGTTTCAACCCCATACTGACCTCCCAGTCATTAAACTTTATAGCAATACATGGAAATCTACGATGGGGGATTATATGCGAAAACCCTCGATTGCGAAACCCGCCAATCGAAAAAAAGCACCCAGCCAGCCAGGGTATAATTGCTCGATATGACGACAGATGAAAAATCTGAAACTGCGCCTATCCTGATCCGGCGCGCCGAGCCAGGCGATTACGAAGCCATCCAGCGCATATTTTGCGAACCCAGGGTCATCTGGGGAACGTTGCAACTACCCTATCCTTCGCTTGAGGTTTGGCGCAAGCGTCTGGCTGAGCCGCCGGAAGGGACGTTCAACCTCGTGGCGTGTGTCCAGGGCGAGGTCGTCGGGCAGTTAGGACTGCACACCTTCCCCAATCACCCACGCCGCCGCCATGCGGGGCAAATTGGCATGGCGGTGCGCGATGACTGGCAAGGCAAAGGGATAGGCACTGCGCTCATGCAGGCTGCCATAGACCTTGCCGATAAATGGCTGAACCTGAGACGCCTGGAATTAGAAGTGTACACTGATAACGAAGCCGCTATCCGCCTGTATCAGAAATTCGGCTTCACCATCGAAGGAACGCTGGTTGATTTCGCCTTCCGCGATGGGCAGTATGTAGATGTCTATAAGATGGCGCGCTTGAAAAAATAGGGTCTCTTACCATCCGCTCGCCTTGAACACCTTCATCAGCAACTCCCGTCTCTCATCGGCGGTCATCGGTCGCGGACGGGCGTAATCCACGAACTGGATGGTCAACAGCTCAGTGCCGATATAACGCCCATCATAGAAGATATGCCGGTCAATGAAGCCCTGACGGGTGGCGGGGCTGACATCGTACTGGTCGAAGAACAGATTCCCCAATCCATAGTGAATGAAGCTGTTCCCAAAAAATTCCATCGCCTGCGGTTGGTGCGCCTGGCTGCCGCTGACGACCACCGCCCCCGCCTCTGCCAGGGCGCGGAAATCCCTCTTCTGGTTGGGCTGAGCCTGATAAGTATAGTACTCAAAATGCTGGAAGGTTGCCACCGGCAAATAGCCCTCGTTGCGCAGGCGGGCAATCTCGCCTTCCATCCACTCGAAATCACAGGGCACCGCTCCAGGGCGTTCATCGCTCGCCTGAGCGTAAAGACCGCCCTTCCCGTTGCAGCCGATAAAGGCAATGCGGTTGCCATGATGCTCCAAGAGCAGCGCCTTTCGCCCATCCTGCAGGTTTTCACCCCCGCCATAATAAGCCCAGCCGCGCTGGCGGTAGAGCTCCAACGTATGGTACATGGCTGCCTGCCCCCAATCCTGGAAATGGTCGCCGGTCAGCTCGACCACATCTGTGCCCATATCTTCCATCAAGGTGATATAGCGGTCGTCGCTACAAAAGCGCATCCCTTCCTGAACCGGGTTCGGAGGCGGGCAGTTTTCTGCAAACGGCACTTCGTTGCTAATGTGGGTGATATCCGCCTCTCTCAGCCACGCACCGATGTCCTTTCCCGGATAGAGAACACCGCGCTGTTCCATCGTGTAAGCCGTGGCGCGCACCAGGGCGGTCACGCCGGTCATCGCCAACACGGTAAGACTGTTTGGATCGCGGTTGCTGGACGGCAGAAGCGGCGATTGGGTTCCGGGTCCATATTGACCAATGATTTGCTGCACCCGCTCTGTCTCTCCATTCAGGGACACCGGCACCGTTAAAGGGTAAGCGCTCGGGTCGAACCCCTTATGTAAGGGCGACTGCTCATCCACCTTCAGCGTTTTCCAGCGCGGCTCCAATGCCTCGAATGGCACAATCGCCAACCCCGAGCCTCTATCCCAGGCAATCTCCAGCAACCGTTCGGCAGGCGCCGTCTGCACCGCCCCACCGGCTGGGGTTCCCCATAAAGCAGAGAATACCTCCAGTGTGTTCTCGTCCATCAAGATTGGCTTCCCGCCAAAAACGCCTTTTACCTGACCGTTCCAGGCGGCGCGCAATTCATCAAAAGTCACCCCATCAACCAGAGCAGGAAAAGGCGCAACAAGCGCATACACCCAATGGCTGATGGGTCTCTCCGCGCTGATTTCCAGGCGCAGGCTGGCTTGCTCGGCAAACTGAGCCGAACCGAAATCGGGCGGCAGGCTCAATGCCTTGCGCATCCCCGCAGGTAGAGCCGGGTCAATCCAGATGGTCTGGCTGGTCTGCGCCACCAGGGGTAGATATAAATCCGCCTGGGGGGCGTCGCCGATGGGCGGGATGGCGGTCGCCGGCATCACCTCAGGGGCGGGCATCCCCTCATAGAACTCGTCTGGTTGAAATGGCGTCGGGCTGGTCTGGGCTGGCGCCTGGAATAAAGTTGGCTCAAGGGGCTGCGCCTGAGGCAAACTGGGGAGAGAGACCGGCAACGCCAGATTGCGACAACCCGTCAGCGTTGCGAGGAGAATGAAAGTGAATCGCGTGAGATATTTGCGCATGTTCAAGAGGGATGCAACATACACGCCAACTACTACCACAGGCTGGCTTCAAAAACGCTTTTCAATAACTCTTGCCGCTCTTCGGGCGTCATAGGGCGAGGACGGGCAAAATCCACAAAGCGAATCCCCAGCAACTCGGTGCTCAGGTGCCGTCCTGCGTAGAACACATGACGGTCAAGGAAGCCCTGCCCGGTGGGCAGCCCCATATGGTATTGATCGAAGAAGAGGTTGCCCAAGCCGTAGTGAATCAACGCCCCCGCGTAGAATTCCATCCCATGCGGTTGGTGCGCCTGGCTTCCGCTCACAATCACCGCCCCCGCTTCGGCTGAGGGGCGAAAATCTTGTATCAATTTGGGTTGGGGGTCATAGCTGTAATACTCGGTATCTTGGAAGGTGACAATGGGCAGGTAGCCTTCCGACCTCAGCCGGGCGATTTCGCCATTCAACCACTCGAAGTCGCAATGCAGCGCGCCAGGGCTGGTTTCGCTGGCTGTCCCGTAACCGGGTTCCTTCGCATTGCATCCAATAAACGCCAGGCGGTTGGTATTGTGCTCGATCAACAAGGGTTCCCGGGCATCCTCCAGGTCATAACCGCCGCCGTAATAGGGCATCCCATTCTGGCGGTATAAATCCAGGGTATAACGCATGGCATCCGGTCCCCAATCGCCAAAGTGATCGCCGGTCAACTCAATCACATCGGCTCCGATGTCTTTCAAAAGGTCAATGTAGGCAGGGCTGCTGCAAAAAACCAGGTCCTTCTGCCAGGCGTCCGGCAGAGGGCAATCTGGCGAGAACGGAATCTCGTTGCTGATGTGGGTGAAATCGGCGGAGAGCAACCAATCGCGGATATCCTGGGCGGGATAGGTAACGCCCTTGCGGCGCATTGTCTCGGCGGTGGCGCGCACCAGGGCTGTTACTCCGGTCAAGATGACACTGGTCATTTTTGCCTCATCCCGGTTGGTTGACGCCCAGGCAGCCAGCAATTCTTGCGGATCAGACGGCAGACCGAGCCTGGGGGCAGGTTTTGAGGGGTCAGGGGTCAGGGAAAAACCCACCGAGAGAGGGTAACTTGCCGGGTCAAAGTCTTCATCAATTGGAGAGCGCCCATCAATCTTCAATACCTTCCAGCGCGGCTCCAGATACTCAAAGGGCAGGATTGCCCAAGAAGGCTGACTTCCAATGAACGGTTGAGCGGTTTCCCAGGCATAATCCAGCAAATCTTGCGCCGGCAGAGTTTTTACAGCCCCCGCCGCAGGCTCTCCCCAGACAGTCGTCAAAACCCCCAGGGTCGTTTCATCCATCAACAGAGGCGAACCGGCAAATGCCGCTGGAGGCTTCCCCCGCCAGGCATCGCGCAGTTCCTGTTCAGAAACGCCGTCCGGGAGGGTGGGAAACGGCGCTGCCAGAGCGTACACCCATTGGCTGATTGTCTCCTCGCCCCCCGCCTGCAGGAAAAAATCCGCCTGCTGGGGGTCCTGAACCAGAACCACCCCTGGCGCGAGCCGGATGGACTCCCGAAAAGCCTGAGGGAGATACGGCGCCAGCCAGATGGCTGGCGGCTCAAGTGTGGGTGGGTATGGGGTAGGAGAAGCCCTCGCCGTTGGAGAGGGCTGAATTTCGCTCGCCGTCGCCGTGCTCATCAGCGGCTGTTGGGTAGGCGGCGCCGGCTGGGGATTCTGGACACCGCAGGCGCTCAGGATAAAGGAGATGATCAACGTTGCCAGGATGCCGCAGCGTTGAATTAAACCCCCCTTCATACGGTCGGCAATCCTCCACGCTCGCTGACTATCTTGCGAATACGCTGGATGGAATTTTCCGCCCTCGCCTGCAGGTCCTTCAGCTCGGTCAGGATAAGGTCAACCCTGTCCTTATCGTGCAACCCCGCCAGATTGATGCGGATGTTCATGCTGGCGCCATTGAAAGCCGCTCGCGCCAGCTCACCCGCCGTGCCTCCGTCGGTGATGGCGTTGATGTTGCCAGACTCGACAACCTGCTCCACCAAAGCCAGCACTTGCGCCAGTTGACGCGCTACCTGCAGCGGCACCTGGGCGGCGGTCAGGATCGCCTTCTGGATGGCATCCTGTCGCGCCTGTTCCTCTTCGGGGGTTTCTTTGGGCAACTTAAACGCCGCCATCACCGCCTCAAAAGCGGCGGCGTCTTCCTTCACCGCCGCCGTCAGGCTGGCGCGCAACCCCTCTGCTTCTTCCAGGATGGCGCGCATCTGGCGCTCCACCGCGGCGTATTTCTTGCGACCTATGGTCAGGCGCGCCACCATGGCGACTAAAGCCGCCGCTGCCGCGCCGCTGAAAGCCGCCGCTGAGCCGCCCCCCGGCGTGGGCGAGTCCGATGCCAGCTCGTTCAGGAAGTCCATTGCAACATCCGCCCTGCCCTCCGCGGACTCCCTTAACGCTTGCGCCAACCTGCGCTCCAGGATTTGATCCGGCTCGAACTGGTCGAGCTGCAGATACCACACCGCGGCGTTCACCAGAGCGTCCTGGGGGATCAATCCCACCAATTCGCTGTGGTGAACTCCAACTCCATAGCGCCCCGCCTCCCGCCGGATCAGCTCCACCACCCGCTCAAGCGGCGTGTCTTTATAATTGGTCAGGTTCATGGACACCTGGGCGCGCCCATCCACCAGCATCCCCAAAGCCTTCACATAGCGCAACCCGCCGGACGAGTAGCGAATCGCCCTGGCGATCTTTTTGGCAATGGATACATCTTCCGTGGTCAGGTAGACATTGAAGGCAATCAGGGGATGGCGCGCCCCAATCACCGTCGCGCCAGCGCTCCCCAGGCGCGCCGGTCCAAAATCGGGCAACCGCTCGGGGTTTGTGGCAATTTCTTCTTTCAACCCCTCGTACTGCCCGCGGCGGATGTTCTCCAGATTCTGCCGCTCCGGGCGGGTCGCCGCTTGCTCGTACAGATAAACCGGGATGCCCAGCTCCTCGCCCACCCGCCTTCCCAGGCGACGGGCAATCTCCACACACTCTTGCATGCTCACCCCGCTAATTGGCACAAACGGCACGACATCGGTTGCGCCAATGCGCGGGTGTTCGCCAGTATGTTCATCCAGATTGATCAACTCTGCGGCTTTCGCAATCGAACGAAACGCCGCCTCCTCCACCGCCTCCGGCGCGCCGGCAAAGGTTAGCACGCTCCGGTTGTGATCCAGGTCCGAATGGCGGTCCAATAAGAAAACCCCCTCTACTTCGGTAATTGCCCGGGCGATCGTATCCACGACCTCGGGTCGGCGGGCTTCAGAGTAGTTCGCAATACATTCAACGATTGGTTCTGTCATATCTCCCTCGGTGGCACGAATGTTGCAATTATACTCTCGCTTATTCATTAAAACCGCTCCAGCCAGACCTTGTCATTGGCTCTCGTTTCAGGGTAGAATTCTGGACATAGGTAAATGGAAACCCAGCAATGGGAAACAGACTGGGCATTATCGTTGCAATCCTCGTCATATTCGGGACAGTTCTGGCATGCGCCCGTTCCGTTCTCCCGGAAGATTCTCCTTCCTGGGTGGTGCCTGCCCAAGGGGCGACCCAATCCGTCGCTCTCCCTCCAACCCAGTTGCTGTTGCTTCCGCCCACCCGTTCCCCGGGTGAACCTATCCTGACTCCCCCCCCCGCTAACCCCCATCCCATTCCGACTTTGCGGACCGAGCCGTTGGCGTATGTCGTCCAGCCTGGCGACACCCTGGGCACCATCGCCCAGCGCTACGGGGTGAGCCTGGAGGAAGTCGTCTCCGCTAACACGCTCAAAAACCCCGATATTTTGGAGGTTGGTCAGCAACTGACGATCCCCGTCCCCACCCCGTTTGGATCTGGTCCCTCCTTCAAGATCATCCCCGACTCTGAGCTGGTGTACGGTCCTACCAGCGCCGGGTTCGATATTGACCAGTTCATTCAAAGCAAAGGCGGTTACCTGGCTCAGTACCGCGAAGAGGTCAACGAAAAAACCCTGACGGGCAGCCAGATTGTCCAGCGCGTCGCCCAGGATTACTCCGTGAACCCCCGTCTGCTCCTGGCAGCGCTCGAGTACCAGAGCGGCTGGGTAACCAATCCCAAACCGGATGAGTTCACCCTCGAATACCCCATGGGCTTGGTCAACGAGTGGCGTCGCAAGAGCCTTTACCGTCAGCTCGCCTGGAGCGCCAACCAGCTTAACCTGGGATATTACCTGTGGCGGGTTAACGGCGTCGCCACCTGGTTGTTGGGCGATGGCAGCGTCGTGCCGGTTTCGGCTACCATCAACGCCGGCACCGCCGGTGTGCAACAGCTTTTTGCCCCCCTCCACGGACGCCAGGACTGGGAAAAGGCGGTCTCAGCCGAGGGATTTTTTGCCACTTACAACGCCTTTTTTGGCTACCCCTTCGACCTGGCGATCGAGCCGTACCTCCCCCTGGGGTTGAGGCAGCCTCCCATGTTGCTCCCTTTCGAGCCGGGCAAGCCGTGGGCGTTCACCGGCGGACCGCATGGCGGATGGGATAGCGGCTCCGCCTGGGCAGCGCTTGACTTCGCCCCGCCCTCCGATGACCTGGGTTGCATCCCCAGCGACGATTGGGTCACCGCCGTTGCCGATGGGATGATCCTGCGGGCAGATAACGGCGCGGTGATTCAAGACCTGGACGGCGATGGGCTGGAACAAACGGGCTGGGTGGTCCTGTATATGCATGTCGAAAGCCGCGACCGCGTCCAGCCCGGGACGCTTCTCAAAGCTGGCGAGCGCATCGGGCACCCTTCCTGCGAGGGGGGTCTCTCGTCTGGCACCCATGTCCATATCGCTCGCAAGTATAATGGGGAGTGGATACCCGCCGACCAGCAGCTCCCCTTTATTTTGGATGGATGGGTGTCGCGTGGCACGGGTGAACTATATGACGGCTACCTGGAAATGAACGGTAAAATCGTTGAAGCTTATGAAGGGCGTTCGGCGGAGAATATCATCCAGCGCTGAGAGGTTGAGGATATGCGCCTGAGGACAACGCTCCGCAGTATAAATCAAACGAAACCGAGCCTGAGGCTGCTTGCTCTCGGCATCCTGCTCGCATACCTGACCTCAGCCTGTACAACCAGCGGTTATTTCATCCCGCCCAATTCATCTCCCACCCCCCCGGCAGATTTGGCTTTTCTATTCGCCACGCCCATGCCGGTCGCTGAGACGAACCTGGATGACCCTGGCGAACCCATATCCAACCAGGGCGAGATGCTCACCCCCACCCCGGTTGTTGAACCCAGCCCCACCTTGCCCCTGGTCAACACCTCACCCATCCTGTACTATACCCAGGCAGCCGACACTCTGCCCGTTGTGGCGGTGCGCTTCGGCGTCCAACCTCATGAAATCACCTCCCCA
>JBBIPD010000094.1:306-9577 GCA_037443025.1 Chloroflexota bacterium | reverse complement strand
CTACCTGGATTACGCCATGAGCGTGATTGTCGCCCGAGCATTGCCAGATGCCCGGGATGGGTTGAAACCGGTTCACCGCCGGATATTGTACGCCATGTACGACATGGGCATCCGCCCCGACTCCCCTTATAAGAAATCCGCCCGCATCGTCGGCGAAGTTCTGGGCAAATACCACCCCCACGGCGATATGACCGTCTATGAGGCAATGGCGCGCATGGCTCAGGATTTCTCCATGCGCTACCCACTGGTGGACGGGCAGGGCAATTTCGGCAGTGTGGATGGCGACCCTCCCGCCGCCATGCGCTATACCGAAGCGCGCCTGACCTCGGCAGCGATGAGCATGCTCACCGATATCAATAAAGATACGGTGGATTTCGACCCCAATTTCGACGAAACACTCAAAGAACCCAGGGTGTTGCCAGCAGCCATACCGAACTTGCTGGTCAATGGCGCCTCAGGAATTGCAGTGGGCATGTCCACCTCCATACCGCCCCATAATCTGGGGGAAATCGTGGACGCGCTCAAATATTTACTGGAAAACTGGGAGAAGATCGAAGATATCAACCTGGAAGATTTAATGCGCTATATCCAGGGACCCGATTTCCCCACCGGCGGGGTGATCATTCAAACTTCCGAGGAGGACGCCTTGGGGAGCGCGTATGGAACAGGGCGAGGTCGCGTCACCGTCCAGGCAAGCGCTCATCTGGAAGAGATGGAACGGGGGCGCAACCGGATTATCGTGACTGAATTGCCATACCTGGTGAATAAATCATCCCTCATCGAGCGCATTGCTGAACTCGCCCGTGAAGAGCGCGTCAGCGGCATCGCTGACCTGCGCGACGAATCGGATAGACAGGGGATGCGGATTGTCATCGAGCTGACCAAAACCGCCGATCCCCAGGCAGTCTTACGCGACCTGTATAAACACACTCCGATGCAAAGCACCTTCAGCATTATTATGCTGGCGTTGGTCGAGGGAGAGCCGCGTCTGCTCACTCTGAAGCAGGCTTTAAGGGTGTTCCTGGATCACCGCCTGGAAGTTGTGCGCCGCAGAAGCGAGCATGACCTGGCAAAAGCTCGTCAGCGTGCTCACATCCTGGAAGGGCTGCTGGTCGCCCTCAAGAATCTGGACGAAGTGATTGCCCTCATCCGCAAAGCACCAGATGCGGACACCGCCCGAATCCGCCTGGAAAAAAGGTTTAAGCTGACCCAGGTTCAAGCGCAGGCGATCCTGGATATGCAATTGAGGCGATTAGCCTCCCTGGAGCGCAAGAAAATCGAGCAGGAATATCAAGAAGTCCAGGCATTGATCAAGTCCCTGGAAGGGCTGCTGCGTTCTCCGAAAAAGATGCGCCAGGTGGTTGCAGAGGAACTCCAGGCAATCAAAGACACCTTTGGAGACAGGCGCCGCACCCAAATTGTCAGCCTGAAGCCCGGGGTCGCCAGCGTACCGCTTACCACCACAGACCTGGCTCCAGACCAATCGGTATGGCTGTATGTCTCCCCCGACGGTATCATCTCGCGCTTTTCGGACGAAAAAACCCCGCGACAGAGCGGCAGTGAGGCTCCGGGCTGGTTGTTGAAGACAAATACCCGCGATACCCTTTATCTGGTTTGCCAGGATGGCAAAGCTGCAGCATTGCCGGTTCAAACGGTGCCAGAGACAGAGAAGCCCGCGATGGGTGTTCATTTTGCCAGAATCTCGGCGCTCCAGGAGTCCGATCAACTGGCAGGATTGTTCACTCTCCCTCCCAAGGCGGAGCGGGCTGAGGACTGGTTCATCCTTTCCTGCACCAAACAGGGCATGGTCAAGAAATCCCCCCTGACCGAACTGCCCGGTCCTTCCGCCAATGCGTTCACCCTGGCGCGGGTGAACAATGGCGACCACCTGGGGTGGCTGCGATTGACAGACGGCAACGCAGACATTTTGCTGATGACAGCCAGAGGCTTCGCCATTCGTTTTAGTGAATCGGATGTGCGTCCCATGGGGTTGGTGGCAGCCGGGGTGTCTGGGATCAAATTGCTACCCGGCGATGAGGTTGTCGGCATGGAACTCCCAGGACGAGGCAAAGATGTTTTCATGATCGCCTCCGATGGCAGCGCTAAGCGAGTGGCGATAGAACAATTCCCGGTTCAAGGGCGCTATGGACAGGGCGTCGTCGCCTGGAAATTACCCGCCAAAGTCAATGTGGTCGGTATTGCTGTGGGGAAAGATACCCTCAGAGTCACCCTGCACCTGGACAAATTAGCGCCAAAAATGGTGAGGCTTGACGCTGCACCCCTCCAGGGGCGCGCCGCACGCGGCAAAATCATCCAGGACTTAAAGCCCGGAGACCAGGTGGTTGGATTGACAGTTCCCTGGGAGGTTGAAAGACCCTCCAATAAACCTCAACCCAGCCGAGCAGCCGCTGCAGCGCGAAGCAAGCCACAGCCCACAAAAATCGAAGCCAAGAAAAGAGCATCCTCTCGAAAGGCTGCGCCTGACGCCAAAACCCCTGCCCCCAAGAGCGCCGAGAAGGCAAAGCCCAGCCAAACGAGCCGGACAAAATCCACGTCCAATAAACCCACGCCTCAGGCGACCGCCCCCAGCCGCGCACCAAAGCCAAAAACTACCAGTTCGGAGACGAAAACCAAACCTGTCAGCTCAAAAGACGGGACCCCCAAAGGAAGCTCGACAAAAACCAGCTCGAGCCGATCCACCGGCGCTACAACTGAGAAAAAGCCACCAGCCAGAAAACAGTCAACCCCCAAGCCCTCAACCAAGAAGCCGCCGACTACGAAATCGCCCTCCTCGAAACAGCCGGACAAAACCGCCAGAAGGACATCCAGGAAACAGAAAGAGCTTCCTTCCGAATAACTTGAGAGGGAAATTTAAGATAACCCCAATAACTGCAGGCATCTCCCCGCAGTTATTGGGGTTATCTATTTTTCAACGGTAAAGAATGTGTAGTGATAACCTATTTTCCCGTCGAGCAAACCAAAGGTATCGTTGCCGTTGCGGACATTCCCGGTCTCAGACTTTGCGGTCCAGGTCAGATGGCGTGAGTTGCCGCTGCCCGAAAAACCGGTCAGGGTGAACACAGCGTTCCGAACAACCTGGCTCAGGAAGGTTTCATACCAGCCGCGAATGGCTGCTATCCCCTGAACCGTGCGGGAAGCGTTGATATGGACTGCGTTGGGCGCGTAGAGATTGACGATCTGGTTGATATTACGCGAGTTCAGAGCGTCAATATACCTGTGGACAATATCCTTAGGAGCCGGACCGGCTGCCCAGTTGTATTGAGCGATTGCATTCCAGACCCCAGGCAGATATCGCCTGCAATTCGACCATTCCCAGAAATTTACCGCGGTCAGATTTAATTCTTGGGCGGTTTTCATGAAGGAGACCACATCTTCAGGCGTTGCCTGCCAGGAGCCGCTCTTATATGCCGATCCGGTAGGGATAATGGGGCGATAGGGGATCATGCTCTGGAATTCGCGCACGCTGTTGATGAGTTGGTCCGATGGATTGTGGGATAAAACCCAATAAACCTGAGGCATGTTGTAATTGCACCGATCCAGGAACTCCTTCCAGGGGACGCGGGGATGGTAGGAAGGGAAACGATAAGATGACAATGCGACCGGCAATTCTGGATAGGCTGTCCTCAAACGCTCCATAAACTTGATCGCCACCAGATCTCTTCCGGGGGCTTTGAACTCTTTTTCGACATCAACCACAAACCCGTCCACACCGGTCTGGTTGATACGCTGGATGGCTTTGTTAGACTCGCCCACAGGGTCGTTGCCATAAATATAATGCCAGCCCCATGCCTGAATCCCCCGGTCGTGGAGTGCTCTCACCAATCCCGGGACCATGTCCACGCCGCTCGGATCCAGGTTATAGCTGTATGTGCCATCGGCGACCTTGATCAGAACGTGGGTCAGACCAGCCTGCACAGCCAGGCTTGCGATTGCCTGGATGTCGCCATTTTCGCATTCCCGAATTTTCCAAATGAAGAAACCTTTTCCCTGTAGGTTCATATCTCTTCTCTCCAGATACTCAAACCATGCACACCATCTCAATTCTCCAGTGCAATGACTGTACCATCTTCCTATATCAGCGGTTGATTTTGGCAGGGTTAAAGCAGGGATCGTAATCATTCCCCAGAACCAGGCGAAACGCAGCCTGGTCGCCTGGGTGATCTGAAAGACGAACCCGATTGGCGTTTAAACCCAGATATTTCTGTAGAAAAGCCAGCGCCTCTGGTTGCTGCCCACCGGTATAGTCAGTAATGTACGTTTCTGAGACCGTACCAGCCTCAGATGGGACAATCCGGGTTTCGTAGCCGGCGTAATGCAATCGTTCTGCCGCTAACACTTCTGCGCCTGCTTTGATCGAACTGTTGCAAATTTCCACCACTACCGACAGCCTTGCCTCGGTTTGCCTGTCTGGAGGTGACATCGCTTCTCGGAGCATTGGCTCAATCTTCTCTCGTTTGGGTAAGAGGACATACGCGCCTTGCGGAGTCCACCAACCTTTCACATATTTACTGCTGATGTAATAGCTGCGTATTCTGGGCGCGTCCAATTTAAGCGCCATGGGCGCCAAAGTCAGGACCTCATTCAAGCCAACATCCGTTCGGACGCTCCCTTCAATTTGGGCGTATAACTCGGGCAGCCTGGGGATAATGTTCAAATGCAACGCTTTGTGGTAAATTGCGCGCAATGTCTCCTGCTGGCGTCTTCCGCGATCGAAGTCATTTGATCGCAACCGAGAACGCGCATACCACAAAGCCATATCACCATCCATATGCACCAGACCAGGTCCCACCGTATATAACCGCCAGTTATCGGGATTCTCGAGGTCTCCGCCTGGGTTGATAACCCGCCAGTCGGTATAAGGACAGACCAACGGTAAATCTATCCCTCCCAGGGTATCCACAATTTTTTTGAAGCCGCTGAAATCCACAATGGCAAAGTGATCAATCCGAATACCCAAGTTGTAACGAATCGTATCCTTGAGCAGCGCCACTCCACCCCCCGGATATTTGATCATCTGCCCATGCAAATACGCCGTATTGATTCGCTGCATCGTCCAGCCGGGGATATACACAAATAAGTCGCGTGGGATGGAAATCAGGGTGACGATCTGCTGCTTTGGGCGAATGGAGGCGATGATGAGCGTATCGGTGCGAAAAATTGACCCAGACCCCCGATCTGCGCCGATCAGCAGCACATTGATTAAATCCCCCTGCCCATTCGCCTGATCTCCCAGGAGCGGCATCGGCTCCGGAATTGGTGTTACAGGGGCTGAGTTGGGGCGAAAGGTATCGGTTTGAACGTCTGAAGCAGGAAAGACAACAGGGGTTGGCGTTATAACAGGAGTAGACTCAACAGGCAAAAATGGGGTTGGGGTGAGCTCACTCCCATTCTTTATCAGGGGAAGCCTGAGTTCAAACTGAACCTGCTGCTCCGCAGGCAGAGCTTGTGTTGGAGAAAGTTCTCCGTCGCTGCTCAGTGATTGTTGCGTGGGAGTGCATCTGCATAGAATGAAAAACAAAAATATGAGAGAGATCCCCCGGAACAATACCGTTTTCATTGACCATTCAGAGCTTTTCTAATCACGTTCATCACCGCCTCTTTATCAGGCAGCAACACCATTGCACCTCCAGGCGTGATCCAGTTGGAGACCTGACCTGGACCGATGTAATAGTGGTGAATTCGTGAGGTATCCACCAATTGGGCTGCCAGAGGGAAGAACGGGACAATGTCCCTTAACCCCATATCGGTGGTCACATTATCTTTGTATATCGCGTAAAACTCAGGGATGCGGCGTAGAGCGTTCAGGCTGAGCATTTTATCAAAAACAGCCATCAAAACTTCTTGTTGACGGCGCGCCCTGGCAAAGTCGTTGGTCGTCTTACGCGTGCGGACATACCATAAGACCGTATCGGCGTCCATCTTTTGCGGTCCGGCATGAATTGTGTAATAGTAACCATTGCGGTAATCCGAAACCGTTTGCCCCACATTGACATCCAGACCGCCAAGACTGTCTATGATTTGTTTGAATGAAGAAAAATTGATCAGGACATAATGATCGGGACGCACACCGAAGTTATAAGCGAATGTTTCGGCAAGCTTGTTAAATCCCCCTCTGCCCCATGCGGTGTTAATCCGATCCATGCCTGCCCCAGGGATATTGATATATAAATCACGTGGAAAAGATGTCAGGCTCACCGTCCCCTGAGAAGGGTTGAGGGTCAATAATATAATTGTGTCGGTGCGGAAGTGAGAATCCCACGGACGCTGGTCTGACCCCAATAAGAGGATATTAACCTGGTCTGGCGGAAGCTGAAGTGCGCCAACAGGCGCGGATGGATCGAGGGTGGGTGGTGTTGGCGCGAGGGTGGGGGTGCTGGTTGGGATAAAAACAGGCGCCGCAGTTGGATAATAAACAGCCGTGGGTGGAACAGGTTGAAAAGGCGTGGCGGTGGGTGTGGCATCCAATGGCGCCTGCACCAGAGCGAACGGGGTCGTCTGGGATTGATGCAGGGCAGCCGCAATGGATGTGTTCACCCCGGCGGAGGAGGCACAAGCAGCGCAGAGCAACAAGAAAATGCTAATCAGGATTGGCGTTAAGGTCTTCTTCATGGTTTGGGCGACTCTAATTCAACAATAATCCATCCTAAGGCGTGGACGGAGGTTCCGTCGTAACCGAGGTTGGGCTTGCGGGCGGTTCAACAGTGTTGGTTGGCAGGGGACTCAGGGTGAATGTGCCGGTAGGGAGCGGAGGGGGCAGGGTCGGCGTATCCGGAACGGGTGTAAGGGTGGGTTCTGGGGTTGGCGTGCTTGTTGGGGGCAATGGGGTATCGGTCCAGGTAGGCGGTGGATTGGTCTCGGTCGGGAGAGGAGGGATGGTTGGGGTTGGACCAACCGCTGTTGCGGTGGGCGGTAGAGGCGTGCGTGTTGGAAAAACCCTGGTCGCTGTCGGGACAAACAACGTTGCCGTTGGGGGAGGATAGGTTGGCGTGAAATAAGGCAGGGGCGTGCTGGTGGGCGGAACGTATGGGACATACAGCCGCTGACCAACCCGAATGAGCGTGGACCGTAAACAATTTCGCCTCATCAGCTCTTGATAGGTCGTTCGATGCGCAACTGCAATTTTAGAGAGTGTATCGCCCGGGCGGACAATATAGATCACCCATCCGTAGGGAGGCGAACAAACCACCAGCGGCGTTTTGGAAGGCTTCACCTCGTGCCGGGGTGTATCGCTTGGCAAAGGCGTCTCGCTGGGGATTAGGGCTGGTACATAAAGATTCATCCCGGGCATCAAGCGGTCGTAGTCCCAACAATTACCCTTTCGAAGCTCGCCCTCGTCCACATGATATTTCTGAGCAAGGCTCTCCAGGGTATCTCCTACCTCTACGGTGATCGCAACCCAATCCGGAGGGTAATCGCATTGCTTCTCAAACGGGGGTTCGGTGGGGGTAGGGGTAGGCGGCAAAGTTGGAGACGGGGTATAAGTTGGCTCGCCCGGTTTTTGGGTTGCAATGGGTTGGATGACAAATGGGGTATCGGTTGGGACCATGGCGAGGGGCGAGCCGCTTTCCGCCAGAGATAGAGCCAACCCTCCGAACACAACCACAGCGGATAGGATGGCAGCCAGAACACCCCAAAGAGCCTGGCTCACCTCCCTCATCTAACCCCCATCCTTTGCAATCGCCGCAGTGGGCTGAATTTCAAGCGGCAGCAACAAACTGAAGGTGGATCCTGAGCCCCATTCGGTGTCCACCCAAATCCGCCCTCCCAGGGATTCCGCTAAGGACTTCAGGCGAGACAACCCTTCCCGGTCTTCACCCACACCTTGTATGAAAACGTTTTCCTCCCGATAATGAGGTGCGAAAATCTTGGGTAAATCCTCGGGTTTGATTCCACCACCCTGGTCTATCACCTGAATCAGCACAAAATCCCTGGCGTTTTCATCTCCCTTAAGGCGGACGCGGACCACAATTTCGCCGTTTGCCGGAGTCACACTGGCGGCGTTTGCCAGCAACGTGACCAGCATACTCCGCAGAGAGGCTCGGCTGGTTTTTATCTGAGGGGAAACCTTTGGCAGGTCCAGGCGCAAGCCGATATTTTTACTGCGCATCTGGCTGCTTGCCTCAGCGACCGCATCATCTATGAGGCGGCTCAGGTCAAGCGAATCCGTCGCCGCTCCCAACAGGTTGTCGCTTAAGCCGGTCAGGCGTACCAACTCGTCAACCAATCCAGACATTCGCGTGGTTGATACCCGAATTCTCTCCATAAAGCGACGCTGAAGCGTACCCAGAACCCCGGTTGTCTCCCCAAGGAGGAACTCGGTATAGCCAAGTATAGAAGACAACGGTTGACGTAATTCCTGAGCCAGGGCAGCCACCTCTTGCATTTGTTTTCTGGAGGGAGACGAACCAGCCAGCTCTTTTTGCAATTCCAGGAGCTTCCTGTCGGTCTCATAGATGATCGAGTTCAATCGAGCCACTTCCTCCAAAGCCAGGCGCAGTTCCCCTTCGACATGAGTGATTTCGCGTTGGTAATTGTTGCTATCGGAGGCGCGGTACAGAGACCCAACGCCGATTTCCCCAGCCAGGCTCTGAGCATCCTGGGCGAGTCGAGTATTTTCAGCTTGTAACCGGGCAATCCTATCTTGCGCCTCTTCGTGAGCAACGATCAACGCCGCCAGGCTTGCGCCATGCGCACGTTGTTGTTCTTCGCTCTCCACATCAATCCCCAGCCGTTCCAACAGGAGACGATTTTCTTTCTGATATTTTTCCCTTTCCTGTTGAACAGCCTGAAGTTCTGCCTGCGCCAGTTCTTGTCCTTTGCGCAACTCGGTAATCATATTCTGATGTTGCAAGACCTGTGCCAGCGGTTTGGTGAA
The DNA here is from genome assembly GCA_037443025.1 of Chloroflexota bacterium. Taxonomy (GTDB): domain Bacteria; phylum Chloroflexota; class Anaerolineae; order Anaerolineales; family UBA4823; genus JAQBDA01. The sequence goes on along the minus strand of JBBIPD010000094.1, from coordinate 681 downwards.
CTCTGTCAACCTTATCTGATCCTCGCCAGTCCAACTGCGTTTGGAGTATGGGGTGAGCAAGACCAGACCGGCGAGTAAATCTCCCTGGGGGTTGGTGATTGGGGCGGCGAGCAGATGACCTACCGATTTCATATCCAACAACTTTCCCAAACCCACCAGGTCTGGCGAGGAACTGCTGGCAGGCAACCTCAGGGCGCGCCCCCTACGCAAAGCCGAAGCAATGACCGGGATTGACTGGCTGTTGAAGACGGCTTTTCCGAGATAGGTTTCGCGAATCAAGTCATAACTGGCGAGAATCTCCATTTTCCCGTGCGCGTCGGGCGGAGCAAGCAACATACACAAATCCGCCTTCCACTGCTGAGCCGCCATTTTCAC
>JBBIPD010000094.1:0-288 GCA_037443025.1 Chloroflexota bacterium | reverse complement strand
ATAAAAAGGTTAAATACCCCCTGGTCAATCCCCACACCGCCAGACGCTCCACCCGGCAATGTTTGCTCGGCGGTCTTTTTGGGGTGTTCCGTCTTTGTTTCGGCAGGGACAAGCGGGAAACGCAAGGGCAAAAGGAAGAGCAAGGGATAGGCGATAAGTTGAGCCAGGCGGGTTGCACCGGATAAATCGCCCTCAGGATAAGGGTACGTCAGGTGGGCGACGTCACCAATCAGCAAAATCCCCACCATCGCCATGCCATAGCCACACCCCGGCTGACGGCGCATGGCT
>JBBIPD010000093.1:0-9742 GCA_037443025.1 Chloroflexota bacterium | reverse complement strand
GTCCTGCTCTTGCGCCTCCAGCCTGAACCGGTCGTCGGCAAATCCTGACTTCTATATTTACACTCCGCTCAGATGAGCAGATTCAATATCGCCCGGGTTTCGTCTTTTCCGCCCAGACCCGATTCTCCGCCCGGACCCACGCAGGAAGGACAACCATCCTGGCAAGGGCAGTCGTGGATGAGTTCATACGCCCGCCTGACCAGTTCCCCATGCACTTCGAACAGACGCTGGCTCAGCCCGATGCCCGCCGGCACCTGGTCGTAAATTGCCACGGTGGGCATGCCTTCGCCCAATGGGGATTGCGGGTCGGCGTGGATTCCCAAATCGCGACCGTCGCACATCAAGAATAACGGCGCCAGGTGTCCCATAACGAACGCCAAACCCGCCAGACCGCTGCGGACGCGCACCGCCGCCTCTACCCGGCGGTGACAGGCAGGGCAAAGCGTGGTCAGGTTCTCCATACGGTTCGCCTGTTCCAGATTCACTTTTCCGTGAATATCCTGAAATGCGCGCAGTGGGGTTTTATGATGGACATCGTGCTCGCGCTCGGTCTCAGGCGCGCCGCATACCTGACAGCGAAAGCCGTCCCGTTGGCGCACGATGGCGCGCAGTCGCGCCCAGCCCGGACCGTAGTCGTTTGGGTCGTTGCGCCATAAACCTTCCTGGCGCAGGCTTTCAATGGTGGTTGGTTCCAGGGTCAGCCAATAGCCGGTGGTTTCCAGGGTCGTTGGGGGCAGATTGAGTGGCTCCGCCCCCAATTGTTCGTGGGTGTACCATTTGATTCTGCGAAAGCCGGTCACCTGGGAGGTGACCCGAATCTCGCCATAGCTGGTTGTGCAACCCCTCGTCGGCTGCTGCGCCAGCAATTCCAGGAGCTGCAGCCTGGCTTCCTGGCGTGTTTCGGTGTAATAATCGGTGTCCAACCGGCGCAGGTGGGCGATGCGCCCCTCCAGGTCGAGTTCATCCACCAGGTACGACTCGGCTTCGTGCAGGTACACCGCGCCCGGATGCACCATCCAATGGGCGCAGGCGTAATCCACCTCTCCCAGAGTCACTTCTCTCCCCTCGGGTTCTCGAACCTGCAGCGTCACCCTGTCCGCAACTGCGCTGCGCAGGGAAACCGTCTGGGCGGGGTATTGATCTGCCATCCAGAAATAACGGTTGGCGGAGCGGTGCAACACGCCCTCCGATTGCAGGTAATCCAGGAATTCAGCCACCGTTTCCCCCGACAGGTTGCCAAAGCCCTCCCCAGCCTGGAAGGGTAGCTCGAAAGCCGCGCACCGCAGATGATCGAGCAGGATGAGCAGGTTGTTCGGATTGATCAAGGCAGCCTCGGGTGAGCGCTGGAATAAGTATTCCGGATGGCGCGCCAGGAACTGGTCTAAGGGGTCTGCCGTGGCAACCAGGGCTGCCAGCGAGTGTTCAACCCCGCGCCCGGCGCGTCCGGCTTGCTGCCAGACGGCGGCAATGCTGCCCGGATACCCCACCAGGAGCGCCGCGTCCATCGCGCCGATGTCTATCCCCAATTCCAGGGCGTTGGTCGCCACGACCGCCCGCACCTCCCCACTGCGCAAGCCGCGCTCCACCTGCCGCCGATGTCCGGGCAGATAACCGCTGCGATAACCGCGGATTTCACCCCCCTCCACCCCCCAACCGCGCTGGTTGGCGGATTGCTGACGCAGGTAGGTGAGCACCCGCTCCACCCCTCGCCGTGAGCGCCCGAAGATAATCGTCTGCACGTGATACGCCAGTAAATCGTCTGCCAGGCGCACGCTCTCCTGGAAGGCGCTTCGGCGCAACCCCAGTTCGGGGTTGAGGATAGGAGGGTTATAAATCAGGAACGATCTTCCCCCGTGCGCCGCGCCCTCTCGGTCAATCACCTCCACCGGCGCTTCGACCAGCTTCTGCGCCAGCTCGTGGGGGTTGGCGATGGTGGCTGAGGTCAGGATGAATTGCGGCTCAGCGCCGTAAAAACGGGCGATTCGCCGCAGGCGGCGCAGGACGTTGGCGACGTGCGAACCGAACACACCCCGATAGACGTGCATCTCATCCAGGATGACGAACCGCAGATGGCGGAAGAACTCTGCCCAGAGGGTGTGGTGGGGAAGGATGCCGGTGTGCAGCATGTCTGGGTTGCTCAGAATCAGCCGCGACTGGTTGCGGATAGCCGGACGATGGCGGCTGGGGGTGTCTCCGTCATAGATGGCTGCCGATAAACCGTGAATTTCAAGGCTGTTGAGGGCGTTCAGTTGGTCCTGCGCCAGGGCTTTGGTGGGGAAGAGGTACAGCGCCCGTCCGGTTCCATCTTCGAGCAGATGGTTGACCACGGGCAGGTTGTAGCACAGGGTTTTACCGCTTGCGGTACGGGTGACGACTGCCACATGCTTGCCCTTACCCGCCAGCGTCCAGGCTTGCGCCTGATGGCTGTACAGGCGGGTGATGCCGCGCCGCAACAATGCCTGTCGCAGGGCGGGATTCAGCGCATCAGGCAACTCGACCCACGAAGCAGATTGCGGGGGCAGATGTTCCCAGGCGGCGATATTCTCAGCAACAGATGGATCTGCCTGCCATCGGCTCAAGAGTTTCTCGACATCAGACATGGGGAGGACTCATCGGAAGTTACGCTGCTCTCAAATCGGCTGAAAGCCGGTTGCGACCCGACAACCCGCTTTAGCGGGTTTTGTTGTCTCCGGCGTCGAATTCATTCGACGCCGGGTAATGCCAGGCATCAGTTTTTGATCGTCTGCGCTGCCGATTTAATTCGGCGGCTGCCTGTTATTTCACCAGGCGTCGAAATCATACGCAGCCTGGGTCCTGAGCAGGTCCAGCGCCAGAGCAGCCGCGCCCCACAGCGGCGCGTTATCTCCCAGATCCGCCGGCAGGATGTCAAAATGCACCTCTGGCAGGGCGGTCTGCCTTGCCGTCTTGCGCAGCATATCCCACCACACATCTCCCGCTTTGGTCACTCCGCCGCCCAGGATGAAGCGCTGCGGATTGATCAGATTGGCGGCGTTGCCGATGCCCATCCCAAGCGCCCAGGCGGAGCGTTCGAGGAGTTGGATGGCGAGGGGGTCTCCCTGGTTGGCTGCCTGGCTGATGGCTTTGCCATCCAGGGCGTCCAGGTTCCCCGAAAATTCGCCCCACAAGATCGGTCCGGCGGAGGGTTCTTCCAGCAATCGCTGGCGGGCGTCCTGCGCCATATAACGCCCGGAGGCGAGGCGCTCCACGCAACCCCGTTTTCCGCACAGGCAAAGCGGACCTTCGGGCTGGACCACGGTGTGCCCAATTTCGCCCGCCATGCTGTCGTTGCCGCGCCAAATCTGCCCATCCAACAGCCAGCCGCCCCCCACGCCTGTGCTGACAGTAATATAGAACAGGTTTCGAGACCCTCGCCCTGCGCCGTAGCGCCCTTCGCCCAGCGCCGCGACATTGGCGTCGTTATCCACCTTGACCGGCGCGCCGAACTCTGCATTCAGAATCTCCCCCAGGGGGGTGTTCTCCCAACCGGGCACATGGTGAGACAGGCGCACGGTATTCCTCTCCGCATCCACCGGACCGCCAAAGCTGACCCCTATTGCAGCCGGTTTGGCGCCGGCTAACAGGCGCCGCGCCAGGGAAAGCATGGTTTTCAAATCATAGCTGGCGTCGGCGTCCGGGGGCGAGAAGATGCGTTGGCGAGCCTGCCATTGCAGGCGATCTGCATCCAGCACCCCAGCCGTGTGCTTTGTCCCGCCGAAATCCAGGGCAAGCAGAATCACAGCCCGCCCTCTATCGCCTGGCTTGCCAGGCGCTTCATGTGCGCCAATATCGCCTCCATTCCGTTCAGGCGTTGCATGGTCAGAACGCTTTCCAGCCCCATCGCGAAGAAGAAACCATTGGGGATGGCGAGCACACCCTGGGGCGAAGCGCCTTCCACCCCCTCCGCCATGATCGCCGCAAAACCGCGCACCGTGGGCGATTCTTGAGGGACATCGAAATAAAAAGACATCTGCCCTTGCCGCGTCTCCGCTCTGACATATACCGGCGTCATGCATTCTTCCACCAATTCCATCTCCCCTCGAGCCTCTTGGAGATGCTCTGGCAGTTCGGGCAGCCGCTCAGCGTACTCCAGGAGCAGTTCGATCTTCTCCCGCCCATCGCATTGGGCAAATTCCTCCACAATCTCCCTCAACCGTTCAGGCAGCGCAGAAGTTATTTCGCTCATTTCGGTTTTGCCTCCAAACTGATAACTCTAAACGCCACAATTATACCCGCTTGCCCTGGCTTGCCTTTCGTTTGCTCATCCCCTTCCTTGCTGTGGGTCATCTGCCCCACAATCGTATGGGTCATCTGACGCTTCTCGGCTGGGTTGTTTAGCTTATCTCAACCGTCAATTTTCGCCTCTTCCACCCATCTCAGGAATGCGCTGACTCACCCATAAAATCTGGGTAATCCAGACGCAATACCCATGCCAAAAATCGGAAGGTTGCCCGATTTACCGATGAGCGCCGCTTATCTATACTATAAGCAAGATGAGAAGGAGATTAATTGCACGGGTTGATAGGCTCAAAACCGGATTGGAGGTGAAAAATGTTTGGTTCAGTGGTCGTCTTATCCCTGTTTTTGGTCCGCCTGGTTATTCCTTTCGTCCTCTTGATATTGCTTGGGACGATCTTTGGTCAGCGTAAGCAGGATATGGTTTGAAAGGGAGCCTTCTATGGAAGCCCTTAATGCATTGGTCACAATTGCCATCGGTTTGACGATCCGCTTGGGGATTCCCATCGCATTGACCGCCCTGCTCATCCTCGTCCTGCGGCGTCTGGATGAGCGCTGGCAGGCGCAGGCTAAACGGGAACAGCCCGCAGTTCCGTTGGCGCGCAATACCGGCTGCTGGGATGTGAAAAAATGCTCCAGCGAGCAGCGCGCCAGATGCAGCGCCTACGCCCACCCGGACACCCCTTGCTGGCAGCATTTTAGAGCAAAGGACGGTACGCTGCGTGAGACTTGCCTGGGTTGCGAGGTCTTTCTCAAGGCGCCTGTACCAGTCACATCCTGATTTCATCTTCCGGAGGTGGATTTAATGAAGAAACTCATCGCTCGTCTGATATATGGGATGGTCTTTGCCATTCCCTTGATGATCTTAACCTACGCCCTGGCAATGGCTTCGGGGCAGGCTTCAGATCCGAGGTGGATTTCGAACCCCGCCCAGGATTCAACCGATTGTAAAGCCTGCCACGCCGAATTTTTCGCCGCCTGGGAGAAAAGCGATCACGGCAACGCCACGACAGACCCGGCTTTTCAACTTGCCTGGGAACGCGCTGGAAAAGATGGGGAGTGTCTCAATTGCCACGTGACCGGCTATGATCCAGACACTGGCACCTGGCAAGCGGATGGAATCACCTGCCTCGCCTGTCATAATCCCATCCCCGCCAACCACCCGGTGGAACCGATGGGCTCCGATCGCTCATCCCAGGCATGCGGAAAATGCCACACCGAGACGTATTTCCAGTGGCAGGTCAGCGGTCACCGCGAGGTGGGGTTGGATTGTTACGGATGCCATGACCCGCATGCGACCGGGTTAAAAGCCGCCAATAGCGCCCAACTCTGCGCCAATTGCCACCGCGACCGCTCCTCGAACTTCGCCCACTCTGCCCACAGCTCGCAAGGCTTGACCTGCGCTTCCTGCCACCTGGCGGATACTGTGCAGGGCGCAAACGGACAGGGGCATGGGGCTAAAGACCATAGTTTCTTCGTCAGCCTCGGCACCTGCAACACCTGTCACGCCTATCAAATGCACGATCCGGTTCAGGTTCACCCCGAAAATCCAACCCCCATGCCGGTGGACGCCATGGCTTCAATCGAGAAGGCTACGGTTACCAGCGATCCCATCCCGGTCAGCCCCCTGGGTTACACCACGCTCTCGGGTTTGATTGGGGTTGCCCTGGGGGTGATCATCGCCCCGTGGATCGAACGCCGGCAGCGCCAGCGCCGCAACGACAACGATGAGCGGGAGGGGAGGTAGACATGGATGCGTGCAAATCCAACGAACTGAATCTGGAGCCGGTCAATTCCGATATCGGGCGCAGGCAATTTCTCAAGGTTGTGGGTTTTGGCGCGGCGGCGATTGCCGGACTGCGGATGACCCGCCGCACCGGCGCTTCCAGCGGCGAGAAAGGTCCCCATCAGTGGGCGATGGTGATTGATCAGGGCAAATGCACCGGCTGTGGTTATTGCACCAACGCCTGCCGGGCGCACAACGACGTCCCGCCGGATATCTCCTGGAATCGGGTCATCGAGGCGGGTAAGGTCGGCGATAAAACGGTGTTTATCTCCCGCCCCTGCATGCAATGCGAGCATGCCCCATGCGTGGAGGTTTGCCCGGTGGGCGCCAGCTATTACCGTCCGGATGGCATCGTGATGATGGATTACGACCGGTGCATCGGCTGCCGGTATTGCGAGGTTGCCTGCCCCTATGGAGGGCGGGCGTTCAACTGGGAAGCGTTCACCGGTCCCAACCCGGCTGTGCCTACCTGGGGGCAGCCGGAGGTGCCGCGCCGTCCTAGGGGTGTGCCGGAGAAATGCTCGTTCTGCTACCAGCGCATTGACCGGGGACTGGCGCTTGGTCTCACCCCGGGTGTTGACAAAGACGCCACCCCGGCATGTGTGGTCGCCTGCCCTGTCGGGGCGCGAGCGTTTGGGGATTTGAACGACCCCGAGTCGAACGTCAGCCAGTTGTTGAAGAACAACCCCTACTTCCGTCTGCGGGAAGACCTGGGCACCAAACCCAGAGTCTATTACCTGCCGCCGCGCGAGGAGGTGAAGAAATGAGCCTCACCAAACCGCCTGTTTTCCTCAAACCTTTCAGCCTCTGGGTGGCATCTCTGAGCCTGGTATTCTTTGTCGGTCTGATTGGGATTGGCGTCGTGTTTACGAAAGGTCTGGTCGTCACCAACCTGACCGATCTGGTTCCCTGGGGTTTGTGGATCACGATTGACCTGTCTTCCATTGCCATGAGCGCCGGGGCATTCACCCTCTGCGCCCTGGTCTACATCCTCGGTCTGAAACGTTTCCAACCCCTGGCGCGCACCGCCACCTTTGTCGGGCTGATTGGTTACAGCATGGCAGTCCTGACTCTGTTGCTGGATATCGGGCGTCCCGACCGCTTCTGGCACGCGGTGGTGTACTGGAACACCCATTCCGTCCTTTGGGAAGTCACCATGTGTGTGACCCTCTATTTTACGGTGCTTCTGCTCGAATCGGCGCCCATCTTTGCCGGTTTGCCCTGGCTCAGGCAGCGCTTCCCCTGGATTTCCCGGCGTCTATCCAGCCTGCATCACCTGGCGCCCTACCTGGCGGTGGTTGGTTTGGGGCTTTCCATGCTCCATCAATCTTCCCTGGGGGCGACCTATGGCGTGCTCAAAGCGCGCCCTATCTGGTACCGCCCCGACCTTTCGGTGCTTTTCATGGCATCCGCCATCGCCGGGGGCATTTCGATGACCCTGCTGGTGACCATGCTCTCTGGCAGGCTGTCGCCGCGGGTGAAGGTGAACGATGAACTGGTGGAGAAGCTTGCCTACGCCGTCGGGTGGGTGCTGGTGGGATACCTGTACTTCCGTTTCTGGGATGCGCTGTCCATGACTTATACCTACGCCCCTGGGCGGACGGAAGGCTTGCAGGTGATCACCAAAGGCGCGCTCTCCTTCAACTTCTGGGTGGGTGAAATCCTGTTGGGGGCGGTCGTGCCAATCCTGATTTTGCTCAATCGGCGCTACCGCCGCCAGCCTATCCTGCGCATGCTGGCATTGGCGTTGGTGGTGGGCGGGGTGGTCGCCTATCGTTGGGATACCAATATCGCCGGACAACTGGTGCTGCTCACCTACCTGCCCAATGAAATCGTCGCCCGCTATACCCATTATGTCCCTTCGTTTATCGAAATCATCACCGGCGCAGGCGTGGTCGCCTATGGAACCCTGGCGGTGACGCTTGGCGTGCGCTATTTGAACATCGTTGACCACAGCCTCGAAGTCCACGCAGAGCAAACCAGCGCGGCTCCTGCGCCGGCTATTGGGGACTGAGCGGTTCGATTTAGCCGAGATAGTCCTGAAGACAACAGGCTTTCGCCAGATGGCGAAAGCCTGTTGTGGGTTAGAGATGATGATCAAGGCTTTATTTCCAACACCCCTGTCCTGCCCTGAAGCAAAGGGGGAATTGTCAATTTTTACCTTTCCGGCGCGCCCTTAGAAATCCATTCGATAATCTGCTGCAATTCATCCTCGGAGAGTTGTCCGGGGTGTCCGCCCGCCCTTTGGATGATCACAACCTGGCTGTTATCCGGGTCGCCGGGGATAATCCCCGCCCCCAGATTCCCGCCAGCCAGGACGCTTTGATATGTGCTGAGGTCCAACCCGCCGATTCTCCCTGCCGGATTATGGCAAATCACGCAGCGGGTCTGGAAGAGATTCTGAACGCCTCCTTCCCAGGAGGTCAGCCCGCCTGGGATGGGCGTACTGGTAGGGACGGGCGTGGGCAGGGGGGTAGGCGTCAGCGGGACGAAAATCTCTACCTGTTCTGGCGGGGGCACATAGGCGATGGCGGTCTCCTCGTAGGCGACGAAGTAATAGATACCCACCAGAAGCGCCGCTGCGATGACCAAGTAGGTGGGGAGAAAGATGCGCAGCCGTTTTCGGAGGGTTTTGGCGTCGGTTGGCGTTCTCGCTGTCCCGGCTTTGATGTCCGCCAGTTCCAGGGGATGTTCCTCAAGAATTTCGTGCTCGTCGAGATAACCGGTGAAGATGCTTTTATTGAAGGTGCGTAAATGCACGTTGTAGAAGTGCCATAAGATGATCGCCGCCACCGCCAGGACTGCCTCCCAGCCATGGGCGGCTTTGGCTGCCGGGATGGCTTCACCGGGGAGGATTTTTGTGGTGGCAATCGGATTCCACATCATAAATCCGGTGATTGCCATCACGATGGTCCCCCAGACCACTGCCCAATATTCCATCTTCTCTTCGAAGCCGTAACGCCCTTGCTGTGGGCGGGTCCTGGACAAGCCAAAGTTATACATCAGCGCCTGCAAGGCGTTCTTGACATCCGTCAACCCCGGCAGCATGGTCGGGCGGTCGCGACGGACATACAGCTTGTAACCCAATGCCCCGATATGGTACACCACCGAAAGCAGCATCAGCGTGGCGGCGACATGGTGGATGCTGCGCGTGTTTTCGATGCCTCCCAGCAGGCGGACGATGGCGACCGAGAGCGGGTTCTGGGCGAATTTTTGCACCAGACCGGTGATCGCCAGGGTGGTGAAGCTCGCCACGAACACCCAATGTTCAATCCGGCTTGCCACATCGAAGCGCAGATATCCTTTGGATGGGTGATACACGCCCTCCGCCTCGCCCGCTGTCTCTACGGGGGCGGTGGTTTCGGGCGTTGGTTCAGGAGGAACCGTCGTCGCTACGGGCGCCTCCTCAACCGCCTCCTCAATCGCCTCTGCCGCCTCGGCTTGCGCTTCGCCCGGCGTTTCTACAACCGGTGTTTCTTCAGCCTGTGCTGCCGTCCCTTCCGGCGCAGTGGGGGGAGATTCGGGCGCTCCCTGCTCTGCCGCTACCGGAGCGCCTTCTGTTCTGCTTTCCTCCTCCCCAGGGACGGATTCAACCGGCGGAGTGATTTCTTCCGGAGTCTCTTCGGGGGGGATGTTATCCATCGTGTCACTCATGCGATTTCTCCTTGCGGCGGTTTATCAGGCGTCTTGCTGCATCAGAGA
>JBBIPD010000092.1:4497-9759 GCA_037443025.1 Chloroflexota bacterium | reverse complement strand
CTACGCGTTTGACGCGTTCCCTCAGAATGCACGCCGACAGGCGCAGAATGTTGATCTGAATGTATTGCAGCAGACGGTGAAGATTGTCGAGGCAGCCGTGAGCGATCGCTCCTCACCTCTCCGGTTCTGGATCGGTCCCTCTGGCAATACCGGTAAGGTGGATGGTTCGGCTGGACGCCAGGGGGCTATCTACTCGGACTCCATCGTTGTTCAGGGGTATGCGTTGGATGATTTCGTCTATCAAGAAAATCATCTCCAGCCGCAAGCGCTCAAGATAGATATCGAGGGAGGCGAGGTTCTGGCGTTGCCCGGGATGCGGCGCGTCTTAACCCAGTCGCATCCCCTGGTTTTGTTAGAGTTGCATGGACCGGAATCCGCCAGAGTTGCCTGGAGTGAGCTTGTCTCTGCGGGTTATCGAATATGTCATCTTCGCCCGGGTTATCCCCCTGTATCCAGCCTGGAGGAACTGGATTGGAAAGCCTACCTGGTGGCTTTCCCCAAAAGAGGTGATGGCGTTAACGATGATGAACCGGAATGATTTGAATGCTCAAAGGGCTGACCCGACGCCTGTCTACCCGGGTCGGCTGGCAATCCAACAACGAGTCCTTCCTGCTTATCGGGTTGAATTTTTCGAGACGCTTGCCCTGAGTTGCCAGGGAGGACTGGCGGTTTTTGCCGGGTCGCCCCGCCCTGATGAATCTATCCAGGTGGCGCAGACGATGGAGATTGCCAAGCTGACCCAGGCGAAAAATATTCATCTTGGCAAGGTCAATTCGCCTTATTACCTTTGTTGGCAGAGAGGACTGTTAACCTGGCTTGAGACGTGGCAACCGGATGCGCTCGTCCTCGAAGCCAATCCGCGCTATCTCAGCTCATACCGGGCAGCCGCCTGGATGCACAGGCGAGGGCGACCGGTCTTTGGCTGGGGGTTGGGCTCCCCGAATGTTGCGCATAAAGCACCGGGGAGAAATGCGCTTTCGTGGTTATTAGCCATAAGCCGCAAACGGTTCTTCCGTCTCTTTGATGCGATGATCGCTTATAGTCAGCAGGGCGCTGAAGAATATCGCGCCCTGGGATTCTCATCTGAGCGCGTTTTTGTCGCTCCAAATGCCGCGATCCACCGTAATTCCAATCCCCCGCCATCCCGTCCACCGACCTATTTGGATCGTCCCACGGTTCTGTTTGTTGGGCGTTTGCAGGAGCGCAAGCGGGTGGATAATCTAATCTCGGCTTGCGCCAGCCTGCCGCCATCCCTGCAACCGAATCTGGTGATCGTGGGTGATGGTCCCGATAAAGAACGCCTGCAAACTCTGGCAAACGATTTATATCCCCAGACGGAATTTCCTGGGGCTGTCCACGGCTCTTTGCTTGCCCCATTTTTCAAACGGGCGGACCTGTTTGTTTTGCCGGGAACGGGGGGACTGGCTGTGCAGGAAGCGATGGGGTACGCCTTGCCGGTGGTTGTCGCCGAAGGCGATGGGACTCAGGACGACCTGGTTCGACCTGGAAACGGGTGGCGGGTGCGGTCGAACGACCCGGATCATCTCAGAAGCGCGCTTGAGCAAGCCCTTTCAGACCCCGCCAGGCTGCGCCAGATGGGCATAGAGTCCTATAGAATTGTACAAGAAGAAGCGAATATCGAGACGATGGTGGCGGGCTTTCTTACGGCTCTGAGAGAGACCCGTCTACCAGAAGCGCATTTCTGAAGCATGAAGATACTCTTCGTGGCGGATGGTCGTTCGGCAATCGCCCTAAATTGGATGGGGTATTTTTCATTCAAAGGGTGGGAGGTGCATCTGGCATCCAGTTTTGATTGTTCACCGCCCATATCGCTGGCGTCTTTGCACATCATCCCTGTGGCGATGAGCGGTGTCCGCTCTCCGGAAAGAGCTGAAAATCTGAGTGGTAAAGCGCTCAGAGGCTTGCCGGTCAGTCTGCGCACCTCGCTCCGGCGTTGGCTTGGTCCATTGACGCTTGGCAATGCCGCGAGAAGCCTGAGACAGGTCATCACTCAGGTGAAACCCGATTTGGTGCATGCAATGCGCATCCCGTTTGAGGGCATGTTGGCTGCCCAAGCGTTGATTGAAACCCCTGCGCCTGGTCTGCTCGTTTCGGTTTGGGGGAACGATTTCACCCTCCACGCTTCCTCGACGCCGTTGATGCGACATTTTACCCGCCAGACTTTGCAGCGCGCCGACGCTCTGCATACCGACTGTCAGCGGGATTTGAGGCTTGCCCGGTTGTGGGGGTTCAGCCCCAGGAAGAAATCCATCGTTTTGCCTGGGGCAGGGGGAGTGCAGCTCGATGTGTTTTATCCGGGGGAAAGCGCAGCGGATTCTCCCAGCCGTTCTTCATTATTTCAGGTGATTAACCCGCGCGGTGTGCGCGCCTATATCCGAAATGACATCTTCTTCCAGGCAGCGTCTCTTGTCCGACGGGAGTATCCGCAAATCCATCTGGTCTGTCCAGGGATGGCGGGTGAGCCTTCGATACAGCGCATGGTGAACGAGTCGCAGCTCCGGGATATTGCCGAGCTGTTGCCGTCCCAAACTCGCCCACAGATGGCTGAGCTTTTCCGCCGCTGCCAGGCGGCTGTCTCTCCCAGTGAACACGATGGAACCCCCAACACTTTACTGGAAGCGATGGCAACCGGTTGTTTTCCAATCGCAGGAGATATCGAATCGATTCGAGAATGGATTGAACCCGGGGTGAATGGGCTTTTATTCAGCCCGGATAACCCCCACGAGCTGGCGGCGGCTTTGATCCGGGCAATCCGAGAGCCAGAGCTACGGCAGGCTGCCAGGGAACATAACTTGCGCCTGGTGATGGAACGGGCAGAACACCGTAAAGTCATGCAGCAGGCTGAAGCGTTTTATCAAAGCCTGGTTTAGCGTTCCCTGGTTTTCTCTTCCGTGGTATCAATGATGGGTTGGGCGAGATAGAACAGTTTTTGGCGGATTTTTTCTGCCAGCTCGAGATAAGCTTTGGAGATAGGGCGGGATTTAAGATTACCCCTCAACATAAACGGAACGCCTCGGTTAACCGAGGGTAAAACAATCTGGAGATCCTTTGGAATCAGCACGTCGAACTCGCGCTTGATGCTTTTAGAGATAACTTCTACGCCAAGTTCGGCGTGCCTGTCGTACTGGTTCAAGACGGCGATCACCCGCTCGGGGTTTATCTGAAGCAGTTGCAGGGTATCAATGAATTTGCGGATGCGGGTTACCGTGGGGATGTCCTGAATTAGCGGCAGGATGATTATATCGGCAATCTCCAGGGCGGCGATGGTTATGTCGGAGAGCCTGCTGGTGGTATTCACCAGGACATAGGGATAGAGATCGCGCAGGAATTGCATGATCTCCATAAATTGATCCGCCTGGACATACTCGGCTTGTTCTGGACCCGGCGGGGCAAGGATGCGGATGCCAGATTCGTGAGTTACCAGGATATCGTCAACGATTTGGTAATCCAGGTCAGAGACTCGCATCGCCAAATCAAAGCTGGTAAAACTGCTCTGCAGGTTGAAATAATCCATGACATCGCCGAACTCGAGATTGCCGTCCACCACGACCACGTTTGTTTCCTCGTTGTGCAGGGTAGCCGCGAGGTTTGCAACGATTGTGGTGCATCCCACACCCCCTTTGGGGCTATAGACGCTGATGATCTTACCTCGCGACGCAGGCGAAGGCGCATAACCGGCAGATTTGAATTGCACCTGAGATGCTTTCCATTTTTCCTGATGAGCGACTTTTCCGGCTTGCTGGACCGCATTCAGTAAATCATCCAGACCAGGGGGCTTGCTGATGAAGTCATGCGCGCCAGCCATCATCGCTTTGCGCAAATAGTCCGGGTCATTCTGTACCGTCAAGATGATCACCTGAGCATGAGGCACCTGGCTCAGCACGCTGGCGGTGGCGGTAATGCCGTCCATGTCTGGCATATTGACGTCCATCAGGACCACGTCGGGTTTGGTTTGTCTGGCTATCTCAATCGCCTGAGCGCCATTTTCGGCGCTGGCAATGACCTCGATTTCGGGTTGAAAGCTTAAAGACCGCGAGATGGTTTCACGGGTTTGCGGCGTGTCATCTACGATGAGGACGCGTATTTTCTGGCTTCTGTCCACCGGGATTGGGGGCGGTGGAGGAAGGTCTTTTCTCTCGGGCGCGGGTTCAGGCAGGGTGGGGATGGGTGTTTCTGTAACGGGCTCTGAGGGCTGAGGTTCGATAGGGGCGAGGGTCTTCATCTCCTCGAAGATAATCCCTTCGATTTCTGCTTTACGTTCAATCGGGCGGGTGGGCGTATCTCCGGCGAAGGTCGGTCGGTCAACGGCTTTTTTGGGCTCCCCTGGTTCTTTCCGGCTTTTGGGAAAGGACTCTCCCGCTTCAGGGGGGCGCTTACGACCGCGTGAAATCCGGCTCAGCCAGGAGCGACTTTCCCCCGGGCTGATAGGCTTCCCGGCTGACTCGCCGCTAATCAGCGCTATCTTATCGGGGTAGTACTGTTCTGTAATATCCATCTGGAAGACTTTCATTGACTGCCCACTGCCATATTGGCGGTAGAGCAGCTTCCAGACGCCCGGGTGGGTGTAGTCCTGACGCAGGATTTTATCAATCAGGTGAGCCGCGAGACCCCGGTCGCCGCTTTTGTAAGCGCGCCGTGCCTTTTTTAATAGCCTGCTCAAATTCTCCGGCATCTCGATTACCCCCAAGAAACATTCAGTTGAAAAGTCTCATCAGATATGAATCGCATGCCCTACAGCGGCATGGGCAGCCTCCATGAGGGTTTCGCTCAATGTGGGATGGGCATGAACATTGCGGGCGATCTCTGTTGGGGTTAGTTCCATCATCTGGGCAAGGGTCAGTTCGGGAAGAAGCTCGGTGACCTCGGGTCCGATCAGGTGAGCGCCCAGGATTTCGCCATACCTGGCGTCGGTGATCAGTTTTACCCAACCCGTGCTTTCTCCCAGCCCCAACGCCTTGCCGTTAGCCTGGAATGGAAAACGTCCTACATTAACCTCATAGCCGCGTTCTTTGGCTTGCTCTTCGGTCAACCCAAACGAAGCCACCTGCGGCTGACAATAGGTTGCGCGCGGCATCATCTCGTAGTTCAGAACCACTGTCTCTACCCCGGCGATATTTTCAGCGCAGACGATGCCCTGGGCAGAACCCACATGCGCCAGCATCAGTTTTCCGGTGACATCGCCAATCGCCCAGACGCCCGGCACATTGGCGCGGCCGCCGGCAACGGATGTGCCGCCGATGC
>JBBIPD010000092.1:0-4487 GCA_037443025.1 Chloroflexota bacterium | reverse complement strand
GGTCGCCATGCGATCATCCACCTCAATCATCCCCCGCGGGTTGGTTTTGACTCCCAGCTCCTCCAGCCCCAGGTTTTTGCTGTTGGGGGTGAATCCAATTGCAATTAAAGCCTGTTCCGCTTCGAGATATTTCTCTCCTGCCTCGCTGGATACCTTCACCCTTACCCCCTCCGAGGTGGTTTCGATCCCTTCGACTTTGTGGTTCGTGTGGACTTTAATCCCTCGCTTTTTGAACGCCTTTTCAAGCTCGGAACTGATTTCTGCATCCTCCAGTGGGACAATCCGAGGCAGCATTTCGACAATGGTCACGTCGCTGCCGTAGGAATTCCAGATGGTGGCAAACTCAACCCCAATCGCGCCAGACCCGATGACGATGACCGACTTTGGCAGCTTTTCCTGGAGGATCGCCTCCCAATACGTGACAACTTTGTCCCCGTCCACCGCCCACCCGTTGGGTACAATGGCGTTTGCGCCGGTTGCAACGACGATGTTTTTAGATTTGTGTTGTTGTTTCTCGCCTTTATCATCGGTGATTTCAACCGTCTCGGCGGATGTCAGTCTGGCGCTGCCCATGTAGACATCAATATTATTTTTCTTCATCAGGAAACCCACCCCTTTGGTGAGGCGGTTCGAGACCTGACGGCTGCGCTTCACCGCTACACTGAAATCCAGGGAGAGATTTTCGAAAGAGAATCCGAATTCCTTGCCCCCCTCGCGCAGCATGCGGGCGATCTCGGCGTTCTTCAGCAGCGATTTGGATGGGATACAGCCAACGTTTAAACAAACGCCCCCCAGAAACTGTTTATCTGCAACCGCTGTCTTAAGCCCCAGTTGGGCGGCGCGAATGGCGCATACGTAGCCTGCCGGTCCTGCGCCAATAACAAACACATCATAATCGCTCATGGTCACTCCTGAAACGTTGCAATATTGGTGAGTGGGTGAGAAACATGGGTGGACTAACTCCAATTCTCTAAGGATTCTACCACCTTACCCAGGAAGTAATCGGCTATTGCGCCATCAAGAATGCGGTGGTCGAATGTCAGGCTGAGGTAGACCATCGGTCGGATGGCGATCGTATCACCTTCCTGGCTGCTGATGACCTTCACCCGTTTTTGGATCGCGCCCACTCCCAAGATTGCACACTGAGGTTGATTGATAATCGGGCTGGCGAACAGAGAGCCACTGATGCCGTGATTGGTGATGGTGAACGTGCCGCCCCTCACCTCATCCGGTTGCAATTTCTTTGCCCGGGCTCGATTTGCCAGGTCGTTGATCTTGCGCGCCAGCCCCATCAGCGAGAGGCTATCGGCGTTTTTTATCACCGGTACAATCAGTCCTTCTTCCCCGAGGGAGGTTGCCATGCCGATATTAATCTCCGGGTGGAGCAGAATGCCCTCGTCCGTCCAGGAAGAGTTGACAATCGGGTAGGCTCGCAGGGCGACGACGGTTGCATAGACGAAGTAAGCTGTATAGGTCAGGTTGACGCCATCCCGTTCGAACGCCGCCTTGTTTTCCGACCGATGCGCGACAACTCGATGGAGGTCCGCTTCCATCACAGTGGTCACATGGGGCGAGATGCGCTTGCTGTTCACCATGTGCTCGGCGATGGCGCGGCGGACGACTGTGAGCGGCAGCAACTCCCCCGATGGCGGTCGGGAGACGGTCTCCGCTTGCCTCAGGGAGACCGGCGGGGTTGGCGATGGGATGGCTTCGCCAGCCTCTACCTCAATTGTGGGCGCGGCGGCTTTTTGCTGCGTCTCCAGGTATGCCATGACATCATTTTTGGTGATACGCCCGCCCTGACCACTCCCTGGCACCTTCGATAAGTCCAGGTTGTGTTCACGCGCGATGCGCGCCACAATTGGGGAGATGAACCCCAGCTCCCGATTTTTCCCGATTTCGATAACCGGGCGAGCGGCGACCCGGGTCGAACGGGCGGGCTCTGGCTTTCCTTCCATTTTGGAAGTCTTCTCGGGCGGGGGGGTTATTTTGGAAATCACCTCACCCGCTTCGCCAATCCATGCCAGGACAGACCCCGCCTGCACCGTGGCGCCCTCGGGTACCAGGATGTCCAACAGCACGCCGGACGACGGGCTGGGAATTTCCGTATCAACTTTATCGGTATTTACCTCCACCAACGGCTCAAATTCTTGCACGGTGTCTCCTACAGACTTGAGCCAGCGGGTGATGGTCGCTTCGACGACCGATTCGCCCATCTGGGGCATTAGCACTTCAACGGGCATGCGACCTCCATTTTTCGTGACCTGATATAACCGCGCAAAGATTTAATCAACCCGATGACCGGTAAATCTGAGGGTACTTATCAGGGTTGACCTCGCGCATCATCTCATAGACTGTATCGAATATGGTTTCGACATTTGGTTTTGACCAATAATCTCCATCCGAGCCATAGGCAGGGCGATGGGCTGCTCCGGGTAAGGTGCGCGGCGGCGAGTCCAGCCAGTAATAACCGCCCTGTTTTTCGATAACTTCCTGGAGCATGTAGGCGGTTGTCCCACCGGGCACATCTTCATCCACAAACAGGATACGGCTGGTTTTTTTCAAGGATTCGAGGATTCGCTGGTACAGGTCAAAGGGCAGTAACGACTGGACGTCTATCACCTCGGCGTCTATCCCCACCAGGCTCAATCGTTCGGCGGCTTCCAGGGCGATCCGACAGCAAGCGCCGTAGGTGACGATGGTGATATCCCGACCAGCCCGAATCACCTCCGGCACCCCTAAAGGGACGGTGAACTCGCCGATGTTCCGGGGCAAATATTCCCGCAGTCGGTAACTATTCAAGACCTCGACCACGATGGCAGGTTCATCGGAACGAAGCAGGGTGTTGTAGAAACCGGCTGCCTGGGTCATATTGCGGGGCACCAAAACATACATCCCCCGCACCAGGTGGATAATGCCAGCCATCAGTGAGCCTGAGTGCCAGATGCCCTCCAGGCGGTGTCCGCGAGTGCGCACAATCAGCGGGGCTTTTTGCCCGCCCTTGGTGCGCCATTGCAGGGTCGCCAGGTCATCGGACAGGATTTGCAACCCATAAAGGAGATAATCCAGGTACTGGATCTCGGCGATAGGGCGCAGCCCACGCATTGCCAGCCCGATTGCCTGCCCGATGATGGTAACCTCCCGGATTCCGGTGTCGGAAACTCGCAGGCTCCCATATTTCTCCTGCAATCCATGAAAGCCCTGGTTCACATCGCCCAGCTTTCCCAGGTCTTCACCAAACGCCACCAACTGCGGATATTGAGCCAGGGCTGCGTCAAAACAGGCGTTCAGCACCTCGTACCCATATACCAGGGGCGATTTTTCGTCGTACTCCGCTTTAATGACCGGGACGTTCAGGGCAGATTGTCCTGATTGGCTGTACAGATGCGAGTGGTACCGGTCCTGGCTGTCTCTCTCCAGCTTTTCTCGCAATGATAAAAGGGTTTGTTTTTCAGGCAACGCTTCACCCCGGGTGACGACCAACGCTTCGTGCATGGCTGCCATTAAATCCCGGCGGATTGGATTGGGATTTCTCCTCAAACGGTCTCTGATAGAGTCTATCGCGGCTGACTTGGTGGATTTTTCCGCTAACTTAGCCAGGGCATGAATGACCTGCTGCGATTCCTGCTGGATTGGGCTGTAATAAGCCAGCCAGGCTTTTTTTCGGGCTTCCTCGGCTTCGGCGCGTTCCTCTGCTTCAATCTGATTCAAGTATTCATCGGATGCAAATCCATTCTCGATGATCCAGGCGCGAAATCGTCTCAGGCAGTCATGCTCTTCTTCCCAGGCGAGCCTCTCTTTTGATTTATAACGTTCATGGCTGCCTGAGGTCGAGTGACCCTGGGGTTGGGTTAGTTCCACCACGTGAATAATGGCGGGGACATGTTCCTTTCTGGTTGTTGCTTCAGCTTTGCGGTAAGTCGTCAGCAATTCGGGATAGTTCCAGCCACGCGGGCGGTACAAATCATAACCGTCCCGCTCCCCGGCTGTCCGTTGAAAGCCTTTGAGCAGCTCCGAGAGGTTGCCTTTGATCATCTGATGCTCGTTGGTTACCGAGATGCCATAGCCGTCATCGTAGATGGTGATGATGGCTGGCGATTTCAGCACACCAATGGCGTTGACCGCTTCCCAGAACATCCCCTCCGAGGTAGAGGCGTTCCCAATTGTGCCGAAGGCGATTTCATTCCCGTTATTCGAGAACTGGGTGAATCTTTTTAGCTCTTCTACCTCGCGGTAAAGACGAGAGGCGTAAGCCAAGCCAACCAGACGCGGCATCTGGGAGCCGGTGGGCGAGACATCGGCGGCTGAGTTGTGGATTTCCAGCAGGTTTTTCCATGTGCCATCTGGGTTCAGACTGCGCGTGGCAAAATGAGCGTTCATCGCTCTACCCGCGGTCGCCGGTTCGACTGCCAGGTCTCTATGGGCGTAAAGCTGAGCGAAGAATTCTTGAACAGATAGCTCCCCAAGGGCGAACTTTAAGGTCTGGT